>NZ_JAFBDW010000006.1 GCF_016908415.1 Caldicoprobacter guelmensis | reverse complement strand
AAATCGGAATTTACATATTTCGAGTATTATCCTTTCTAAACCTCTAAATATCAAAGGATTACGCCGTTTTTATTCATTAATTTGCGAAACTTCTGTTTCTCATAGAAAATGGGGCCTTCTTGCTGTTTTTTAATTGAACACGTAGAAAAGCAAAACAAGCAGACATATCGAGTATAAGTTAATGAAATTTTTCTGAGCACATTCAATGCATTGTATTTTTATTCAAATGTATGTATAATTATAACATACCTATCAAAACTTAAAAGGAGGGCACAGCATTGATAAAAGTAAGTGTTATCGGTGCAACTGGATATGCCGGCATAGAGCTGGTAAGACTGCTTTATTCCCACCCACATGTACAGCTTATTCATCTCGTATCCCAGAGTTTTGCCGAGCAGCCTATATCACATGTTTACCCAAATTTTAAAGGGTTGCTTGATAAGGCTTGTAGCAAGCTCGATATCGATAAAATTGCTGATGAGAGTGATGTAGTATTTACCTCACTGCCTCACGGAATTTCAAACAACGTAATTCCGGCTCTGTACGACAAAGGCAAAAAAGTGATCGACTTAAGCGGGGATTTCAGATACAAATCAGTCGAGGTATATGAAAAATGGTATGGCACTCGTCACGTACGCCCAGACCTGCTGCAAACATCGGTATACGGGCTTCCGGAATTGCACAGGGAGGAAATCAAAAAAGCCAGACTGATAGGCAACCCCGGCTGCTATCCTACATGTGCCATATTGGGGCTCGCTCCACTGGTAAAGCATGAGCTAATCGATTTAAATTCCATCATCATTGACGCCAAATCCGGAGCAACAGGAGCGGGCAGGGAGCCGTCACAGGGCCTTCATTTTTGCGAAGTGGATGAAAACGTAAAAGCATACAAGGTGGCAACCCATCGCCACACCTCCGAAATAGAGCAAGAACTCAGCATACTTGCTCAAAAGGAGGTCATACTATCCTTCACCCCGCATCTTTTGCCTGTAAAACGGGGAATTTTAAGCACTATATACGCCAACTTAAAAGCACCTTTGAGCTTTGATGCTGTTTATAACCTATATAATGAGTTTTATGCTAACGAGCCTTTTATAGTCCTCCATCCAGAAGGAAGTCTCCCCGAAATCAAGTATGTAAACGGCTCAAACAACTGCCATATCGGGTTCGTAACCGATAAACGCACCCACCGGATAGTAGTCGTGGCAGCAATAGACAACCTCATAAAAGGCGCAGGAGGGCAAGCTGTACAAAACATGAATATACTCTTTGGCCTGGAAGAGACTGCCGGATTGCGTAATCCTGGATGGTATCTGTAAAACACTTTACTTCTGTATAAAAAGTTTGAATCACCACAAAATAGTCGAATACCAAAAAGAGGAGAGGAGAAAGATTTATGGATGCCTTAATTCACAAAGCCAATATATTAATCGAAGCCTTGCCTTATATACAACAGCTAAGTGGTAAAACCGTCGTCATAAAATACGGCGGAAACGCTATGATCAGCGATGACATAAGCCGTACCATCATGCAGGATATCACCCTTCTCAAATATGTGGGGGTAAATCCCATTGTGGTGCATGGCGGTGGACCTGAAATTACCAAAATGCTTGAGGCTTTAAATATTCCATCGAAATTTTACAAAGGGTTGCGCATTACAACAAAAGAAGCCATTGAAGTGGTGCAAATGGTATTAACCGGTAAGATTAACAAAGATATAGTATCCCAGCTCAATTCACTTGGTGGCAAAGCTATAGGGCTGTGTGGGAAAGATGCAAACCTGATAGAAGTTGAACCCATGGAACCGGTAGATGGAGTTGACCTGGGCTATGTGGGAAAGGTTAAAAATATAAACTGTAAAGTTCTAGAAATATTAGCAAAGGATGAATACATTCCTGTAATTGCTCCCATAGGTGTAGGTCCTGATGGTCAAAGTTACAATATAAACGCCGATACAGTAGCAGGTGAAGTGGCTGCAGCTTTAAAAGCCGAAAAGCTGATATTTCTCACAGATGTTGATGGGATCAGGAGAGACCCACAAGATCCTGAATCAATCATATCAGTCATAACAGTAGAGGAGGTTTACGAACTGATAGATAAAGGTATAATCAGCGGCGGTATGATACCAAAGGTGAAGGGGTGCATAAAGAGCATCGAACAAGGCGTCAAACGCACTCACATAGTCAATGGCACAATCCCACATCCCCTCCTTTTAGAAATATTCACTGATAAAGGAATTGGCACAATGGTGACACGATAATTCAATGAAAAAACTATTGTAACATCCGTACTTTACCGTTATAATTTAATTCTAGATGTTGCAATAATTGATCCATCATTTTTATACAAAATATGGAAATAGTTGAAGCAAATATCGTCAAAAGGCTCTACCTTTCAAATATGAGGAGCAAACACGAATAAAAATTAGATGAGGTGGTATTTAATGTCTTTAAGCCCTGAATGGAGACACAGGATATTAAGGTGGAAAGATGAGCTCACACGTCACTTCTACATACCCCTAGATGAAATCGAGTGGGAAGGTTTTATTACAAAGCAGCAACTCACCTATCAAGAAGCACTAAAAGGAAATTTTTCTCCCATGCCAGAGGGTACAAGATGGGGTGCAAAGTGGGAATACGGTTGGTTTAGGAGCACCATAACCCTGCCAAACGAAGCAGCAGGAAAGCGCATCGTTCTGAAAGTCGACGTTGGAGGCGAAAGTGCCATATATGTAAATGGTGTAAATGCAGGAGCAAAAGACAATGAGCATCATGAAGTCACATTGACAATGAATGGTGTTCCAGGGCAGCGATACGAAATATTGGTAGAGGCTTATGCCGGTCACGGCCCCAGAGTAGCAAGTGTAGGTCCCACACCTCCGGGACGCGTAACCGTTCCCGAACCCGGCCCCACTCAAGCTGTAGTGGGGAAAAGTACTTATGGCATCTGGGAAGAAGAAGTCTACCAGCTGTGGCTTGATGTGCAAACCTTGTTTGAGGTACGCGAAAACTTGGATCCTAATTCATTAAGGGTAGCCGAAATTGACGCCGGTCTAAAAGATTTTACTCTAATAGTAGACTTTGAGTTGCCATATGATGAAATGATGAAAACCATTCGCGCTGGAAGAGAGCGTCTAAAACCCCTCTTGGAGTGCGTCAACGGTTCGACTGCTCCCCTTTTGTTTGCATTTGGACATTCACACATAGATGTAGCTTGGCTGTGGCCGCTGGCCGAGACTGAAAGAAAATGTGCCCGTACCTTTGCAACGCAGCTAGCATTGATGGAAGAGTACCCGGAATACAAGTTCTTACAGAGTCAACCCCATCTTTATATGATGGTAAAAAAACACTATCCCGAGCTTTACGAGAGGATCAAAGAAGCCGTCAAAAGGGGCCAGTTCATCCCAGAAGGTGGGATGTGGGTTGAGGCCGATACCAACATATCAGGTGGCGAAAGCCTAATCAGACAGTTCATACACGGGAAGCGCTTTTTCAAAGAAGAATTCGGCATAGATAGCCAGTTGTGCTGGCTGCCAGACGTGTTTGGCTATTCAGCCGCTCTGCCACAAATCATGAAAGGATGCGGCATCAAATACTTCTCTACCCAAAAGATATTCTGGGGCGCATACACCGGCGGCGAACCATTCCCTTATAACACCTTCATATGGGAAGGGATAGACGGCTCTGAGATTTTGGTACACCTACACAACGACTACAACTCCCATACCAATCCGGCTACTTTGATTCAACGCTGGAATGAACGTGTGCAAAAAGATGGCATATCCACGCGCCTGCTTCCCTTCGGCTATGGAGACGGAGGCGGCGGCCCAACGCGCGACCATCTAGAATACTTAAGGCGGTGCAAAGACCTAGAAGGGGTTCCCAGGACAAAGATTTGTCATCCTCTGGAATTCTTCTATGACCTAGAAAAACGCGGGTTCCCACAACACAGGTATGTGGGTGAGCTTTATTTCCAAGCACACCGCGGGACCTATACTTCTCAGGCTAGGACCAAAAGGGGTAACCGCAAAAGCGAAATAGCCCTTAGGGAAGCCGAAATGTGGGGAGCAACTGCTAGAGCACTTAAAGGATATGCCTTTCCGCTTCAAACTGTGGACCAGGCATGGAAGACTGTGTTGCTTAACCAGTTCCACGACATCCTGCCAGGCTCATCCATTCAAAGGGTATATGAGGAAGCCGAAGCAGATTATGAAAAGGTGATCTCCACCGCCAAAAAAATAGCACAAGAGGCTGCTTCCAGCCTGCTTGATAAAACCTCTGAAAAAGCCATTACGATATTCAATTCCCTCTCGTGGAACAGGGCAGTCATAGTATCGTTGCCCAAAGAGTTTGAAGGGGCTGTATTAGCTGATGGGCAACCATTGCCAATCCAGCAATCGGAAGATGGCTTGCTAGCTGAAGTTGAAGTGCCTTCCTGCGGTTGGATCACTCTGTATCCCGGAAGGGCAAAAACAGTTGAAAATACTCTTAAAATTACATCCCATTCGATGGAAAACGAGTTCTTGCGCATAAAATTCAACGATAAAGGCGAGATAGTAAGCATATTTGATAAAGAGGCTAATGTAGAACTTGCTGGTGGTCCTTGCAACAGCTTTAAGATGTATAAGGACGTTCCCAGCCATTGGGATGCCTGGGATATCGACAGTATGTATAGCTTAACGCCGGTTGAGCTAAATGAACCCGCTTCTTTCGAAGTGGTATCACAAGGGCCTTTAATGGCTATCCTCAGGGTCACAAGGAAACTCAATAATTCTCATATGACACAAGACATCATCCTGCGACGTAATAGCAGACGTGTGGATTTTGTGACCACCATTGACTGGCAAGAATCCCACAAACTGCTGAAAGTGGCGTTCCCGGTGAATATCCATACCAACGAGGGCGTACACGAAATACAGTTTGGCCATTTAAAGCGTCCCAATCATAAATCGCGTCCCTTTGATGCCGACCGGTTTGAGGTATGCAACCATAAGTGGACTGCCCTTATGGAAGAAAACCGGGGATTTGCAGTGTTAAATGATTGCAAGTATGGAGTAAATACCTTGGGCAACAGCATAAACCTGACGCTTCTCAGGGCGCCTTTGGCACCTGACATGAATGCCGACAAAGGTATTCAGCATTTCACCTATTCTTTCTACGCATGGAATGGCAGCTTTGCAGAAAGCGATGTAATTCGTGAGGCATACGACCTCAATTGCCCTGTAACGGTAGTCAACGGCGCTGCTGAAAAATCTGCCTCTTTGTTCTCGTTGGATGCAGCCAATATAATTCTTGAAACCGTAAAAGCGCCCGAGGATGGCTCCAATGACTTAATATTGAGGCTGTACGAGGCAAAACGCACGGCCACGCGCTGCACTCTATCGGTGGCTTTCCCCATCGCTGGAGCCGAACAAACTGATATGCTCGAAAATACCGAAAAAGAATTGACGGTTCAGGATAACAAGATAGAGCTGAATTTCAGGCCTTTTGAGATCAAAACCATACGCTTAAAATTGTCACAAATGGCACCGCAATAACTTAATGCTATTATCTATCAAAACAAAAAAAGAGAGGGGCGAGTTCATCTAACAACCCCTCTCCTTTTTACAAAAATCTTCTTACAGTGTTTACGCTAAATTTTAATAGTACTACATAACCATGGATGCCCTGTGCAATTTGCTGTATTTCACCCTAGCTAGAAATTCCATTATTCTATTACAATTTATGCATGCTTAATAGCATCTGTTGGACAGTTATCCATGGCCTCTTGCACATCTTGTTCTAGCTCGGGCGGCACGTCTGTGGCCACGGCCTCCGCCTTGTCATCGGCGTTCCAGTGAAATACCTCCCCACATGTGCTTATACACAGTCCACAGCTTATGCACAAGTCTTGGTCGACGGTTACCTTCAACTTAATTCCTCCTTTTCTCATCATTTTGTCAATACCCTTTTCTATATCTTTCCCATAAGTTCCTGTTTTGATTAACGGATATCAACAGAAGTTTTTTAAGATGGAAGTTTTTCTCAAGTTGTGTTATAATCTAGCCGTACACAGTCATCCATATTGCCAATGCTATCTCTATATACACAGAAACTGGAAAGGGAGAACAACATGACTAATTGGCTGACACCACAAAACCTCACTTTAATTGGACTGCTTGCTAGCCTAGCAGCTGGCTTAAGTGCCGGTTTAGGAGCCATACCAGTATTTTTCACAAAAAAGATCCCAGATAAAATCAGCAATGCCATGCTGGGATTTGCCGCTGGAGTAATGTTGGCTGCCACCTCCTTCAGCCTGGTGGTACCCGCCATAGAAAAGAGTGGAGGCGGTATCAATGGAGCAGTCACCATCTTGTTAGGTATCGTACTAGGGGGTGTATTTTTAGATTACATAGATAAGACACTACCACACTTCCATGCAGTAACAGGGATGGAAGGTAAAAATAAAGGCTTAAGTCGGATTTGGCTATTTATAATCGCCATTACCATCCATAACTTCCCTGAAGGGCTTGCAGTAGGGGCAGGCTTTGGTGGCTTTGATTATGCTAACGGATTTGCACTCGCCATAGGAATAGGCGTACATAACATGCCCGAGGGTTTAGCAGTAGCTATGGCCCTTAAAATGCAAGAAAATACAACACCGGCAAAGGCATTTGGAGTAGCGCTCCTGACGGGACTGGTAGAACCAGTAGGTGCGCTGTTTGGTTTGGCACTCACTCAACTCGCACGCCCCATACTGCCGCTTACATTGGCATTTGCAGCTGGAGCCATGCTGTTTGTAATAAGCGACGAGATTATACCCGAAACTCACAGGCGGGGTTTCCAGCGCATTGCCACCTATGGCGTGCTCATAGGCTTTGCCATTATGACTATTTTGGATACCATTATAAGGTGATAGAATAAAGCGGCAATTTATTCTCATAATTGAACTGTCTGAAAGGGGAACAATACTATGGTAATCGGCGTTTGCAAGGTAAACCTACTTATAGAAGAAGCCTTCTCCTTAAAAGAAAAAAGGCGCATATTAAAAAGCCTGATAGAGCGCCTTCAAAGCCGATTTAACGCTTCCGTTGCGGAAGTAGGACTTAACGACAAATGGCAAAGCGCAGTCCTGGGCATAGCGTGCGTGTCCAACGAAGGGCAACACGTAGACAGAATGCTATCCAACATTATAGAGTTTGTCGAAAACGATAGCCGCGTCTTCATCACCGATTTTAGTACAGAAAAGATATATATATGAAAACGCACCCTTATCATTCACTGCGGCCACCTGTTCATATCCCCACATCAACCATCTCGCACTCAATATTATCCATAAATACCAAGCCATCTACCCTTGGAGCATTCATCCGCATTAATCATCGGCCCGCGCCACCACAATGCGAAAGCCCTCTACCTTGATTACCTTCACCTTTGTACCTTGAGGGATAAACTCACCTTCCGTCACCACATCTACCCTTTTGTTGCCTATCAGTGCGGTACCCGATGGCCTGAGCATGGAGAGAGTAACCCCCTCCATTCCCACCAAATTATCCTCAAGGTGTACGCTGGTATAACCACTTTCCCTGTCCAACCTAGAATGAAGCAGCAAAGTGCGAGATATTTTACCTCCCTTTGTTGCCGAACGATAGACCCACAACAAAAGAAACACAATGGTCAACAAGACAACCACTATTATAACCATCAAAACAGGCGGAGAAACTACCTGAGAGGCAACTACTATGCCTATCACCAGTGAGATAATACCAAGCGTACCCGCTATACCAAACCCGGGCGTCATAAACTCAATGGCCACCAGCACCGTCCCCAATATGAAAAGCAGTACCATCAACCATTCCAGGTGTTCAAACACCTCTATCAAGGCCATGTCTAACTCCCCTTTTTAACCTTCTTATTTAATTCTTTCTCCCCTCAACACAAACCACAATCTCGCTTTTGGCTTCTTTTTCTTCTGTCTTTTGCCGGTTGCAACTCCCATCCTATACTTGTCGAGTAATTCATACACCTATTGATCAGATGTTTTTCATTATTATGCTTTCGACTATATCGGCAACCTCTTCACACACATCGCAGCAATTCTCAAAGCATTCAAAGACCTGCGTCCAAGCTATAACCTCTATAGGGTCCTGTGACTCCACATAAAGCCTTCTCAAAGCCGCAGTATACAGCCTGTCGCCTTCTTCTTCCATGTCGTTTAACTCCACAATATACTTATGAATAGTAGAAGATTTGCGGAAATGTGGGAACTCGTTCATCAATTCCCTTAACGTTGCTGTGCTTTTTGATATTATTTTTACAAATTCATAGCTCTCGTGCCGTATGGACTTTATGTTGTACATATAAAGGCGCATCAATATCTCTTCAATGGAATCCACCACGTTATCAACTTGCTCTGCCAACCTTATAATGTCTTCACGTTCTATTGGAGGCAAAAACTCTTTTAGCAGGTGGCGCAGCATCTCATGCTTCTCAGCATCAGCAGTATGCTCTATGTTGTGTATTTCAGTTATCTTACGTGAAAGCACCTCGACTTTGTAATTGTCAATGGTGGTCTGCAACATCTGTGAGGCCTCGCATGCATAACCAGCGACCTTCTTAAACATTTCGTAATAGTTATAACCTCTTTTCCCTAACATATAACCCTCCTATTTTTCCTTATATAAATTTTACAGAATATCTATTACCTTTTTTTGATTTAAAACAATCAAGCTATCAGAAGAGCCATATAAACAGCTTGGCCATTAAAAACCCAATAAGACCACAACCCGGAAAAGTCAAAATCCACGTAAGCACCATGTCCTGTACCACCGACCAGTTTACCGAGGAAATGCGTTTGGCTGACCCTACGCCCATGATGGCCGTGGTTTTAGTATGGGTAGTGCTCACTGGGAAACCCACCAAAGAAGATAAAAGCAGGCACAAAGCTGCAGCCAAATCAGCCGAAAAACCCTGATACTTTTCTAACTTTACCATATCCATACCTACCGACTTGATGATTCTGTAACCACCCACCGAAGTTCCCAGCGCCATTACCAGAGAACACAACATTATAAGCCACATGGGAATTTGAAACTGGCCTGTTTCAACCTGTCCCTTTACCAGAAACATTCCCAGCAAAAATACGCTCATAAACTTTTGCCCATCCTGCGCACCATGCATAAACCCCATGGCAGCAGCACCAAATATCTGGGCAGTTTGGAAAAATCCTACTGTCTTCCGCCGGTCCGCCTTTTTAAACAAAAACTCCACCAGCCTCACCATTATAAAACCAAGCCCAAACCCCAGAAACGTGGACAGCACGAGACCATACAATACTTTCACCCACTCTTGTCCATTTATGCCCGCAAATCCTCCTTGAAGCGCTATAGCCGCTCCTGAAAGACCGGCTATAAGGGCGTGGCTTTCACTTGTAGGGATTCCAAACCACCAAGCTGCAGTAGCCCACGTTACTATAGCAAATAAAGCGGCACACAGCGCCACCAACGCCGTATGGGTATCACCGCGGAAATCTACCATCTTATAAACCGTCATAGCAACAGAATTATTGATGACAGTCATAACAAATACGCCCAAAAAGTTGAACACCGTAGCCAGCAGTACCGCCCAGCGTGGGCTTAAAGATCGGGTAGAGATACAAGTAGCAATAGCGTTAGGAGCATCGGTCCAACCGTTAACCAATATGACTGATAAAGTCAATAGAGTTGTTATAAAAAGTGCGGGTATTGTAAATAACTGTTGCAAAAACTCTACAAATGAAACCGTCATCCTCCTCTTCCTTCCACTACATAAATTCTCAACATCATCATAAAAACATACTCTCCAACTACATCCAAACAAATACATATATTGACAATATCTTAAAAGTTACAAGCACAAAATACCTACATAATAGTATCATATTATCACTACACACGCAATACTTTTATAAATTGTGCTTGCTTAAACGTCAAAAGCCCCGCAAACTTCACCTACAGGGCTTTCAGAAGACAATAAGCATTCTTTTATTTGGTCAGCATCAACACCGGCAAAATGACAGCCGCAGCCACCACAATTACAGTGCCTACCGCTGCTAGTTTATTTTTATTATTCCAACAGTACTTCGCATAACTTAAACTGTATCCACAACAAATGAGTATAAAGCCTACAATAATATACTTCATTTATCCTCACCTGAGTATTTTATTTTAGAACTATAGATCATAGTACCCGTGCGCCTTATTTTAAAGTCTACCTCTGTGTATATCTCGGCGTCCTTGTAATGGCTATTCCAATCATAGGCCTCCCATTCCTGTATGGTTGCAAAATGCTTTACGGCAGTATGGCCAAAGTGAAACACATCACAGTTGAGACGCTGCGTCTTTTCAATAGTCTTGTCCAACTCTCTTTTTATAAACTTCTCAAACGCTTTTTCTAGCACTGGCAGCATTTCAGGGGTCTCATAGTAAATACCGCTCTGTATACTCTGTACATCTCCTTCAAGATACAGTTTTAAACTAACAAAAGGCTTTCCACCTTCAAACCGGACCTTTATATCGGGCTGCCTTGCTTCCCTTACCTCAAGGTCCACATTAAACTCAGGACGTCGGGGATCCGGAATGGTGTATGTCCCTTTTTTGAACTCTCCTTTCGCCATAGCCAGTAATCGGCTCTCATGCCCTGTAAGTTTACCTACCATCCTATCACCGTTAAACACCGCCAACCCTAACAGCTCAATCTTGCTACCTTTTTTACGCGGCACATCCCCGGCATAATATTCCCCGGGTATATTGTAGTTTGTAGCCCATTTAGGCCCTTTCTCTATAAAATTTTCGCCCTTATTTACCGCTGCTAAAACAGCTACGGGTTGATGATATGGCGATGTCATACAATCGTGCAGGTCATACAGGGTAAGGTCTGCAAACAAACCCGTTTCCTGCGCCTGTTTCATCAAATTTTCACACATCCTCGTAATATCGCTCCCACCAAACGGTTCCAGCAGTTCAACAAACTCAGCGGCACTTTTCTTTGCTATTAGCAAGCGTGTGCTATACCTGATAGAGCTGTTTCTAACTATCGGTGCTAAAAACTCCCCCACCAATCTAGCTTTAGCAATATCTTCAGAGATAACTATAAATTGTGCATGCATAAAATTAAGCGTCCTAGGTATGCTTGTATTGGCCAGTTCAAGGGCTGCATTAAATGAAGGCGCATCTATGGTCAAAGTTTTATAGTTCACCTCATTACCAGGAGATTCGGCACCACTTACTCCTTCACCCTGTGCTCCCCCAGCTTCAAACGCGGGAAATTTAAAAGTAACCCTGAATTTGTCAGATATCCCCCTATCTATCCCTATTAACAAGACGTAAGCAGCATCGTTGATATCCCTGGCGTCGTAGCAACTCGACAGCATAAATAGTATTGTACACAGCAGAACTACAGTTGATATCCTCCTCATTCCTGCATACCCTTCTTTTGGGTTAACATACTCACCATCAGAGCAACAAAGGGGAGAGCATAAAATACTATCCAACCAAATTCCCTTAAATACCTGATGTAAAATTGTACCAGTTCCACAATGTTTGAGGGAATTAATGAAAAGGCAATCATTAAAAACGAAAAAGGAATTGCGATGGGCCTTATATCATCTATACTAAAAACATGCGAATATATGGACAACACCATACAAAACAGAAAGGGCGTAGATATGAGCGTACTGATGTTCCATATAAAAAGGAACAGCGATTCCACCCTTTGAAAGAAGGCCCCATAGTGGATGAGCGATGCACCGGCATACAAGGGTGCAGTGAGTTCCTTGCCAAAAGGGTATGTAAAGATTAAAGTTAGTCCCAGCTGCATCAAAAACATGAGAGAAGCTGCCATAATTAAGCTGGTATACCCTACCTTTTTTATGTCCTGTATGCTGTGCAGAGATTTTGCAAATATGCCCACAAGGGTTATTTCACCATATATTGAACTTCTCAAAAAGCCCTCAACAATGGTATTTTTCAAACCATACCCCAATAAAGGATAAATACGGTAAAATTGAAAAAATCTAGATGAAAGCGCCAACAATATTGTGAATCCTATTAGCATAGCATACCCTGCAAGCTTTGAATACCTGGCTAAACTCTCCAACCCTATAAAGCTCAAAATGATCGCAGTAACTGCAACTGAACCTACTAAATAAATCGGTGGGGTTTTGGGAAACACGTATATCTTTATTATTTCAACATATTCCCTCAAATTCATCGCAGCCCAAAAAAGCAATACAAAAGCTACTGTAAAAGAGAAAATAGACCCAATATATTTTCCAAATATAGCATCGTATATTTCCATTAAATTGCTTCCGGGGAATCGTCTGAGCAAAAAATATACAGACGTCAATCCCATCACCGCAACAGATGCACTTATTAAAACCATATACCACCCTGCTGTCCCTACTTTCCTCATTATTACATTTGGATCAGTAAAAAATTCCTTTGCCATACAAGCAATCACCAGGACAGAAATGGCTTCTTTATTTCCAAATTTACCCTCACTTAACAACGACCATTCACCTCTTTTTAGGATACACACCGCTTTCTCTATTCACTGCATCCATATAATCTTCTGTTACCACTTCTTCGTACAAAGGCTTTCTGACGATTAAATCACTACTGCGCTTTGTCTTAGGAGTAAAGGGCGTTAAAAATGGCACCCCAAACGATTTCATACTACAAGTCAAAACCATCAATATAGTCAAGCCAACAGAAATACCGTAAAACCCCAAAACAGTCCCCATTAATATGAAGAAAAACCTCACAATTCTTATGGCCATTGCCAGGGAATAATTTGGTATGACAAAGTTCCCAATTCCTGTTATCGCTACTATGATGATGAGTATGGGACTGACAAGCCCTGCTGCCACAGCAGCCTGTCCCAGTATTAAAGCACCTATAATGCCCAATGTTTGGCCTATAAGGCCCGGGACCCTGATTCCTCCCTCACGGATTAATTCAAACGCCACCTCCATAGTCAACACCTCAACCACAACAGGGAATGGCACAGCCTCCCTCATCTTAAGTATTGACAACAGGAGAGGAGTAGGTATCATCTCGCTATGGAACTGCACAAGCGCCATCCACAGCCCCGGCACTAACGCAGCAACTAACACCCCTATAAAGCGAGTAAGTCGGATAAAGGCGCCATACTGCCACCTAAGCATCGTATCCTCCGAGGAATGCAATAGGTGAAAGAAGGTGACAGGTACTGCTATCACAAAAGGCGAACCCTCACACACTATGACCACCTGCCCCTCCATGATAAAAGAAGCGGCCCTGTCAGGCCTTTCAGTGCTTATAACTTGTGGGAAAAGCATAAAAGGATTATCCTCGATAAGTTGCTCCAGCATTCCACTTGACTCTACAAAATCGTGCCTTATATTTCTTATCCGTCTCTTTACTTCTTTTACCAGTTCAGGATCTGCGGTATCCTCCAAATAAACCAAGGCACAATTGATCTTATTTTTATCACCCACCGGAAGCATTTCAGTTATCAATTTTTCGTTTTTTATTATTCTCCTGAGCAAAGAAAGATTGGTTCTCAAATTTTCTGTAAAACCCTCTTGCGGCCCTCTTATAACGTTCTCAGTTCTGGGAGCCTCTATACTCCTCTTTTCAAATCCTCGGCTCTCAATCAACAGCGCTTCATTGCAACCATCAATAAACAGTGCAGTTACCCCGTTTAAAATTTGAGGAATTATCCTATCATACTCTCTAAGTTTAGTAACCTGGTAGACGGAAACTACGTTTCTCACTATATAGTCCAGGATATCACCCTGGTTAAATTCTCTGAAATTCCCGTCATCCATAAGTTGAGGCAATACAAATTGATTGATGACCGTCTTATCCATCATCCCGTCTACAAATACAAGGAAAGCCTTAAACCTTTTTGCGACATTGAACTCCCTGATGACTATATCTTGATTCTTCGGCACGCTAAATCTGTATTTCACATACTCCATGTTAACGTCAATATTTAAGGCCACCATGCCGTTTTTGATCAAATCTATATCCTCTTCATCGATTTGTGTTTGCTGAGTACTTATAACATTTTTATTTCGCCGGTTTCTCTTCTTTACTATGATGGTTGGCTTGATTGTGCCGGTGGGAGAAAAGTTATCCAGTTGCCCACCAGCATCAGATACCTTACAATTCCCTTCCTGGTTTTGCTGAAAGAAGTAGCTACCCTCCTGTTTTGCCCGATTTAAAATCTGTTGCCAGTCTACCCTTTCGTTGTTATTTTGCTGATCATCATGCACACCAAGATTATAAAATGACTGATCCCTTTGCCTAGAATGCGTATATCCTCCCCTATTAATGTTAGAATGAGGCTTATATGTAAAAAAGTCTATAACCGCCTTAATAACCTTTAACATGTGCCCCACACCTTTTCAGAGTGCCTGCGTTTTAAACTGCCACTTGTGATAACCTAAAACCTATTATGGCACCTCAAAAATTATTTATGCGTATATTGACAAGGCAAACTGGAATGTGAACTTGAAGATGCAGATCAATAGGGAAACACACTATAGTCCCATAAAAACAAAAAACCTTCGGCCTTTTCCCGAAGGTTTAGATTTCACTGGTGGGACCTACTGGACTCGAACCAGTGGCCTCCACAATGTGAGTGTGGCGCTCTCCCAGCTGAGCTAAGGTCCCGCCCCCCTATTAAACTTTACGATGATATTATATACTTCAAACTTCACATTTGTCAATAGGGGTAAAAAACCTAAAAACCTATTTTTGCTCCCCAAAGCAGTCAAGGCACACCTTGTGCCTACTATTTTATGCCTTATCTTGCTCTTTAAGAATATTTGCCACAAAACTCACACTCTATGGATGGATTTTCCAAGTTCAAGCGGTCCCAGCTTAAACAGGCACATTATAATTAAGAGTTGGGGAAATTGGCTGAGCCTACTGTCATACACATGCGCCCTGCTCAATCAATATACCCCTTAAGATATTTATATCCACCTCCCAAGGAGCTATGCTGTTTAAAGCAGCAATGCTGGCAGCCACTCCAGCAGCCTGCCCCGTCGCCATAGCAATGGGCGATACCCTCACTGCGGCATTCGCTTCATGGGTTGATGATATGCACCTTCCTGCCACAAGCAGATTGCTCACTTTTCTGCTGTATAAGCACCTGTAGGGTATATCATAGTCTGTGCCTTCCTTCAAATGCATGTACACCACATTCGCACTGTCAGGGGAATGTATGTCCACAGGATACCCCCCTTTGGCAATGCAATCTTCAAATTTCCTGTTATTTATTAAGTCCTCAGCAGTCAGTACATACTCACCGATTATTTTTCTAGTCTCCCTCACCCCAATCTGAGGGCCGGTAGAGAGCAAGATAGAATTTCTAAAACCAGGTATTCTCTTCCTCAAGAAATTGTACACTTCCACAGCCTGCCTTCTGCCAACAATCTCTGCACAGGTTAAATCTTTGGCACTGGTACCGTTTAACCTCTGTACCCTTGTCATGTTGACTATGACTTCACCAGGAGTGTTAGTTTCAAAGAACAATACCATATCCCGCTCAAAACTTATTTCCCCTTTTTTCTTAGCCTCATTTAAGATAGAATAAAAACCGTTAACCGACAACCTCCTGGCATTTTTAATTTCATCTTGAGCTATCATTCTAAATTCGGCCGGATTTTTAAGCATGTAATCTTTTATGGCATCTATATCTACATTCCCAATCCTCACGTTCATGGTCATCGGTTGAGTCAAATGATCCTTTTCTCTCCCCATCAAATAATCCACACCGCTTCGGGCAGCAAGGTCGGCATCTCCCGTTGCATCGATGTACACTTTTGCTTCAATATTGCCCTTCCCTGACTTATTTACTACCTGTACTGATTTAATGCATGGACCATCCATCTCCACTCCGAACATGAAGCTGTGATACAAAAGTGATACCCCGCTTTCAAGCAGCATATTCTCCAGCACGTATTTCAACATCTCAGGGTTAAACGGTGTGACGGTGCTTACAAATCCCGTTGTGTCAACGACGTGTCCGGGACTTCCTCCTAATTCAACAAGCCTATCAACTATTTCCTGGGGTATACCCTTTATCACCTGCCTTTGACCTGCATGGAATGTCATCATGGGGCCAACGCCCATGTTGGTCAGTGAACCCCCTACAAACCCATACCGCTCAACCAAAAGCGTCTTGGCACCCGCCCTCGCTGCAGCGATTGCTGCCACTGCACCGGATACGCCACCACCAATAACGGCCACATCGTATTTATCCATACTATCACCTCTTACCATATATTGTAAAATTCTTTGACAAAAGCATGTGCTGCAATCTCACTCAAAGCCTTAAGCTCCCTTTTAAGCTTTATAAGGCCAAACCTGACATCAATTTTCTTAATGGCACTTGTCCACCCTATACAATTAGCTTCAAGAAAATGAAAATATTCATGGCACAAAAATAGACTTATGGCTTTCTCATAGTCTTTCCACTGCGAATATTTATCGGGAATTAAAGGTATAAAAACCTGCTGTATATTTCTCTTATACAATGTAATAGTTCTGCTGTTTATCGCACAAGTGCTAAATATTGCATATTTGAAACTATACATTAACTCATCAACTTCAACCTTTATCCCATGACTCAATATCAACTCATTTATATCATTTCCTTTTAATCTCTTGCCTTGCTCAATTCCCCTTGTCCATGCTAATTCTGCCAACTCCTCCATCAGCGAGCTTGAGGCTATTCTATCATAATACAAGTCCATTTTTAATTCCTGCTCAATCAATTCATGCTTCTCTAAAAACACAGACGGTACCAATTTCAGCTACCCCTTTTGCTTAAAATGATTATTACCTTTTCATTGGCAGAAACACCGTTTACCTCCGCCCTTGCCAGCGATACAATCTGCTGTTTGTCTATGAGGCTTGACAAATCCACTAATCTGTTTGATAAAACCAAAAAACAGTCAGGTATCTCAGCTCCCCCATCACCATAAGATATGGTTTGGTCCAAAACCTGTTCAAGCGTGCTTTCCAAGTTTCCTGCTGTAGCTTCATAAACCTTTCCATTGTTCCTTTGAAGCCTTATAACCCCTTCTTGATCTATTACCCTTATCGGTTCCATCCTTTTAGTTAAGATGCCAAAAAATCTCTTTTGCTCTACTTTACCTTTGACAACATGCATATATCCTGTGGAAGCTATTATTCTTACATCAGAAGGATTTGCTCTCAAAGAATCGCATGCAACCCTTATTATGTCCTCTTCTGTCACGTTTCTCTTTAATACATCCTTGGAACGCAGCTCTGTGGTCCCTGTTGCAATAGCTCTCACTATATTCCTTTGTACATCCACTTCAACAAATATTTCAACTGTGCTTTCCAAAGCCCCAGCCTTAATTACAGCCTCCCTTGCTTCATTCCTTACAGCTAATATATCCTTTTCGGTGGGATTAGGAATGGTTCTCTCTACCGTTTCCCTCACCATTGCAAGCGCTACTCCTATAGTGGAGATTACCTGTGCATTTTTGGCTATCTTGTATTTCATCTTCATCGTTTCTGCAAGATAAGGCACTATAGAAGTACAACCACCACCTCCACCCACCAGCACCGTCATATCCTTGTCCATTTCATATTCTAGCAACAATTGCTCAACGACCTTACCCACTTTATTGCACGCTATATCCATTATCCTTTTAGCAACTTCCTCAACTGTTTTATTTAACTTCTTTGCTATAGGTTCAAACGCTCTCCTTGCCGCTTCTACATTTCCATGAGCATAATCCCCAGGCTTGACATATCCTAAAATATTGGCAGCACACGATACTGTCACCGCATACATCTTGCCATTCTTACTCTTTATAGCGATATAATTGTCTGGATCTCCTTCTTTAGGTTTAATGTACACTACCTGAGGCTCCACAATCTCCTCAGGGTCACTATACACAGCATAAGGCAATCCAGCAATATGAGCGCTACGTGGGCCAACATCTTCAATGTCTTTCTCTCCCAGCCTAACCATGCTACCTCCCGCTATGCCAACCGTCCTTACGTCCAAAGAATTGATATACGTCTTATGCCCACCTATCTCGGCATAATCAACAACCACTTTGCCGTTTTTTATAGCAGAAATATCAGTACTTGTACCGCCAACCTCAAGGAAAATCCCGTCCGAAATCTTTTCATACATTAGAGCACCTGCTACACCAGCAGCGGGTCCAGAAAGGATGGTAAGCACAGGCCTTTTCTTCACTTCTGCTATATCCATCACACCGCCATCACATCTCATAATCATGAGTTGCGCTTTTATACCTGCCTTTTTTACGCTCTCCTCGGTCATATTGGCGGTCTCTATCATTTTAGGCATAATACAGCCATTTATGGCAGCAGTGCGCGTCCTTATTTTAAGCCCGTAAAGCTTGGTTATCTCATGGGTCGCCGTTGCCGGAAAACCGTTCTTTTCTGCCAATTCCATTATCCTTTTTTCCACAGTAGGGTCATCAACTGAGAAAGCCTGTGCTGCAACAATTGTTCCTACACCCTTAAAAGCCAGTTTCCTCAAAACATCCTCAATCTTTGAATCAAGATTTTCATCTATCTCAACGTACTCATTGAATGTCTTTAAAATTTTTCCTGGCGCCAGCTCTATATCACCAATTTCTGTATCTTTCCTGGCTTTTATGCCTTCAATGCCCTTTCCTGCAGTAATTATGCCTACAGGAACTACATCGCCTTCCAGCAAAGCATTGGTAGCCTGCGTAGTGCCATGAGCTATAAACAGCACATCCTCAGGCTTTATATTAAAATCTTCCATCAACTTCTTTAGCACATCCACTATACCCTTAGCCACGCCCTCTTTGGCGTTGTGCGTTGTAGGAAGTTTGACGGTCCCAATCAGCTCATAAGTATCATTGTCGATTGCAACTGCATCTGTAAAGGTTCCTCCAACATCTATTCCGATTCGTACCTTCAATATTCTCGCCTCCTAAAGTTATACATCTTTTAAGTGAGGGGTTAAGGGTATACCTTAACCCCTCTTGCCATAACCTTAAAAGAACATAATAGCTGCTGCAATTATACCAGCAACAGACAAAGCCCATATATACGGCAACAACTTAATGAGGAGCTTGTTGACGTCAATGCCTACATAGTTGGTTAACCATACATTATGCGTATTAGTAGGGTCCCCTATTGCCTGTATTCTTTCTGTGGAAAGCAGAGCCCCCATCACAGCGGTAGGCGGTAAAACTTTCAAGCCTATAATCAGTCCAGCTATGCCGCTTCCGAGACCCCACAGATTGAGCGGCCCTCTATATAGTGCCAAAGGTGCCAGCACGCTGAAGAAAACGACATATAAGATGGGAGTGGAAGGAATAACGTTCTTCAATGCTGGTTCCAAGCTTTTTGCCACTGATGGATGCATTACAGAATTTAACAGCATTCCTATACCAATCATCAAAAGTACTGCAGGAGCCGAATCAGCCACACCATCATATGCTGTCTTTATCACAACACCTAGGGCATTTTTAATTGACCTCTGTGTTGTTATGATGCTGTAAATGATTCCTGCCAAGAAAGACGATATAATTGGCCATTTGAATACTAAAACAAAGATAATGGGTACAATGGGAGTTAACAGGGCGAAGAAGTTTACTTTTCTCTCGGCTGCATCCTCCTTTTCTGTTTCCATTTTCTGTGCCCACGTAAATTTTAGCCCCTGTCGCTTAAACTCTACAATAAGGAAAACAAGAGCAGTTATCGCTGTCAATGCCATAAGAACTAACGCAAAGCTTCTCATCTGATCCAAGGTTACCCCTGTAGCAGAGATATAAAATGACCAATTCGACATGTTAAGTTGCAGGCCTATAGCCATCCCAAACAGAAAGGTCGCAACCGCCACCATGGGAGGTACTCCTACAGACAACAGTATTGGCACCGCAATGCTTGCTATCATGATTACAGCACCAAGACCCGCCACTGTGGTAAACAACAAAGCTATAGCAGCAGTTACCAACACTGTTATTATAAAAGGCCTATCCCCACCCAGCTCAGCAGCCGTTTTAACTATAGTTCTTGAAATACCTGTTTGATTCATTATTTGGCCCAGCCACGCAGCAATCATCACAGCCACATATGCAGAAGCCAGCCTGGTAGCTCCACCCTCAATAATATGTGCCAGAAGACCAGTATCAGCTTTTGTTTCGGGATTAATCATTTTAAGCGGTACACCTGCTATTGCAGCAATTCCAATTGCCAGAACCGGTAAAGCGACCAATGTGGGTAACTTTCTTGTGACCATCAAAGCTACAACCGCCAAGAAAAGAATCAATATTAACACAGCCTGCATATTAATTTTACCTCCTCCATTCTAAAATTATAAACTATCAATAGCTTGCCTAAATTGCCTTGTTATACGTTCGATGCTGTCTGGACTACTACCCGTTACAATTGCCCCTATCATTATTCCTTTAATGCCCAACTTATATAAAAATTTCACTTCATCGGGCTCTATGATCCTTTGAGTGGGGACAACAACGGGTTTATCAACACTTTCAACAATGCGACCAAACCTCAATAAGTCAGAGACGTGAATTTTTTCTCTTTTGTCATCAGAAAATACATCTGCTTCTATGATGTCCACATCAAGTTTATTGAGCACTTTAAGGTGTGCAGTATCGTAGGATTCGTTTATTGCAAGCATTTTATCCATCTTGGTCTCAAGCATGTAAAGCGGCATATGAAAAACAAACACAGACAAAAAACTAAAACCTAACTGTTCGGCTAACTTGAGTTCATCTTGACTTGCACAGACCTGTGCACCTGGGACAAGCCCTATTGGCACCTCAAAGCTATCCAGCAATTCCTTGAATACTTCTCTTTGCTCATAAACGCTACCAAACCTATTCCCACTTGCTTGATGAAAAACGTTAGCATGAACCTTTAGGGCATCAGCACCTCCTCTTACTGCGGCCTCTGCCAACTCTGTCCTGTTTTGTGGAAGACTGACAATAAGGGTCATCTTATTTTTGTTTAGCATTTGTGATAATTTCACCGTTATCCCCCTTTTACATCAATAAGTTTTTTGAGTGAAAGCCTAGAAACCTCTCTTAAAATATCCTCGTGTTTAACGCTGGTTTTTTTGATTATCACCCCTTCCAAGCCAGAATTTAGTCTATCAATCAACCCTGAAAGGTTCAGAACCCTTCCTCCCAATACAAAAGCCTTTATGTTCAACAAATTCTTTAAATTTAAAAGGGCAATTTTGAAATATCCAGCCACTTCATTTGTCAACTTACTTATCTTTGCCTCGTTCAAAAAGCCACTTAAATTTTCTAAATTTAATTCCCCTATGTCAGTAATAGAACTTGTAATTCCAACATGTTCTTCTATCATCATAATCAAAGCTTTCTTTATAATGGCTTTTGCCGATATAAGCGAGATTAAACATCCCCTGTGGCCTTCAGGGCACTCGGCTCCATCCTTGTCGATAATCAAATGCTCCAAATTTATACCGCCCTCGAACACTTTACCGTTAATGACAACACCAGCCTTGATATTATCATCTATTTCTAAATACGCTAAATTATTAACACCACTCAAACGCCTATATTCAGCAATAGCTTTTAAGTTAATTTCTTGTTCTTTAACCACCGGAATACCGAGCTCAAACGTCAATGCTTCCTCAAGAGACATAAATTCAGCAGATATAGAAGTGTCCAACATCGCTTTGGGATTGAGCAATTTCATATTACTGTCCAAACAGATGCCAACCCCAAGTATTTTTTTATCATCACCACAGAGTTCTTTTTCTAAGGATAGGATATGCCTCATCAAAATCTTATGCAAGTTATGACTACTAAAGTAATCAAATGCGATCTCTTTTTCTGCAATTTTACCCATGTTAAGGTCAAACAACACAGAGTTAATTTTATTCTCTGCAACTCTAATGCCTACCACATAGCCATTTTCAGCATTAAAATCCAATAATATGGGCCTTCTCCCACCGGTGTATTCTCCCGGTCCTATTTCTTTAATGAAATGATCCATCATCAGTTCCTCAACTAGGTCCGAAACAGCTGTTTGACTCAGGCCCGTATATTGGGAAATCTCTGTCCTGGATAAAGGTCCTTTTTTGATCAAAAGGCTCAAGATTATCTTTTTATTCTTCTCTTTTAATTCCTTTAAATTATGTCTACTTTTCAAACTACTTCACCCCTATAAAAGCCCCTGGTTAAATAATATACTGCAAGGTTTTTATGCTTATTTTTAAGAATTTCTTAGTAAGTTAATAAAAAAATGTAATTTAATTGTACCAGCCTCGCATAAATTCCGCTTAATCGACCTCAATATTTTTGCGAATTTCTTAGTAATAAAAATATTCGCCATTTTTCTCAAAAATCCTTCTTAGTCAAATCAAATTTTAAAAATTTTTTTGCCTAAAACGAAGATTTACCAGCTCGCAATTCTTGGGCCATATCGTCAAACACCTTCTTTTGCAATAATCCATGTGCATAATACGGCAGGCGCCCCACAAACAAAGCAAATGCGAACAAAAAGGGCAGATACGTTGGCCATGGCAACAGCTCAAAATCAATGGGAAGATAGGACGTGTATAAATAATTGCTTCCTATGAGCGCATTGACTATACCTGTAAAGACAGCACATATCATGAGAACAGAATATGCCTTTTTCACGTTTTCAATATTTGGTTGATAATTCAAATAAGGGAGCATGAGGGCTACAAACCCCAAAGCCGCGTGATAAAGCAGGCTTTGAATGCTTCTAAAATGAAATACCGGGTATTCGCGAAGCGTGGGAAGCGGAAGTATAAGAGCAAGCACAAAGCCCACTGTACCGTATGCATACACGAATTCACACATATATTCTCCCATCTTCCAGATCCACCTTGAAGTTTCAGCAAAGCTGGATGCATCAGAATGGTCAAGCGGTTGGCCCTCGTTGCGTTGCAGTAAAAGCGCCAGGGGGATGGCAAACATCTGTATGCCACAAAGCTGAAGGGGCAAATCTTCCTTTATGTCAAAAACCCCTGCATAAACATCCCAAACAAATCTCAAAACATTGAGAAACACAAGAAAGACATAAGCCCTTACAGTCCACAGAAACCGCAAACGATATTCATTCTTCTGTCTCACATTACGAACAGCTATAAATACGAGGATGAACAGAAATGTCACTGCAGCAATGTGTGAAGCGGTAAATGGCCTGTAAGGGCCGTTTTGTAGAAGCAACGGGTCATCTTTACCGGCAAAGAATAGCTTAAACACGGTAAATCCTCCCCATTATCGCAATCAAACTGACTATAAAGCACTACATCTCATCCTGTATGAGCTTCTTTATCTCCTCCTTGCCGGGTACCCTACCAAATGCCTTTACTTTACCGTTGATCACCAATCCTGGAGTCATCATTATATTGTACTCCATAATCTTATCGATTTCTGTGACCTTTTCAATAGTAGCGTCAATCCCCAGTTCGCTCACAGCTTCACGGGCGTTTTTCTCAAGCATCTTGCATTTGGGGCATCCTATCCCCAGAATCTTTATATCCACATACTTCAACCTCCCCATTAGGTCATATTACATTTTAGAAAAGTTCAAAGCCATAATTTTTTGCTTATCTTAGAGGTCAACTTTTAAGCCCAAACATAAATTCCCTTCAAGCTTCATTCTTCAATGTTGCGTAAATTCTCCCTTTTAAATTATCGTATACCGACTCTTTACTTCCCAAACACTTTTCGAAAACATCTAGTCATAATATGCCGATTGACTATCAAAGCTTCAGACCCACCACTTAACAACTACATTATGTCACCTGTAAATAAAATATATCAACTTACAAGTTTTATCCAACTATAAAACCAAATATCATGCCGGTTATGGTAGCGAATATGATTACCAGAGACACATATACAATAGTCTTCTTTGTCCCCAGCACGCTCCTTATGACCAGCATGCTGGGAAGGCTGAGCGCTGGGCCAGCCAGCAGAAGCGCCAGAGCCGGGCCTTTCCCCATGCCCGAACCCAGTAACCCCTGTAATATAGGCACTTCGGTGAGGGTGGCAAAGTACATGAATGCCCCAACCACTGAGGCTACAAGATTTGCCAACAGGGAATTACCTCCAACTACAGCCGAGATATATTTGGAAGGAATGATCCCCGCATCGATATTGGGCCTTCCCATAAGGAAGCCCGCAACCAAAACCCCTCCAAACAGCAGCGGCAGAATCTGTTTTGCAAAGCTCCAGGTGGCCTCAACCCACGAAATCCTTTCATCCCGATTAAACCATTTGATCAGGGTATAACCTAAAACGACGAGGAAAAACGCAGTCAAATACCATTTTACTTTGTAAACCGCCATGAAAAATCCCACATCCTGAGTCGGCTTACCCCACGCAGCAAAGATCAATATGAATACAAGGCTGGCAAAGTATATAATGCTCTGCAGCGGACTGCGCCCCTCGGCTTCTTCCACAAACTGTGCCATAGAGCTTTTGGTGCGAGCCTCATCTTCCCTGCGGTATATAGCCGCCATAATAAGGCCTATTATTATAGAAAAAAGCACAGCACCTACGGCCCTTGCAACGCCAAGCTCCCATCCCAAAACGCGTGCCGTTAGAATGATAGCCAGTATATTGATGGCAGGTCCTGAGTAAAGGAATGCAATAGCCGGGCCAATACCAGCACCCTTCTTGTATATCCCCGCAAACAGCGGGAGAACGGTACAAGAACACACGGCAAGAATGGTGCCCGAAACCGATGCCACAGCATATGATACCCATTTTTTGGCTTGACCGCCAAAATATTTAATGACAGCTGCCTGGGATATAAAATTTGAAATTGCTCCGGCGATAAACAGCGCCGGTACCAGGCAGAAGAGCACATGTTCCCTTGCATATTCCTGGAGCATGTAAAAAGCCTCAAGTATAGCCGAACTCACTCTAGGATGAGAAAAAGGTATATAATAGGCAGCAAGGAATACTCCTACTATCAATGCAAACTTTTTCCATTCCTTCATGATCTACATCTCCTTAATGCTCATACTTACAAGCTTTAATTTTCACAGTTATTCCCTTGAAATTAATGTCTGATAATCAGACTCCCATATAAGTACCACCGATAATATGGTTTACTCACAAACCACACTCATAGCTCACCTTATAACATAATAATGCTGCTTAAATAACACTGTTTGTAACTTTAATTAATCCCCATTGTATCACATCTCAGCCGCAACAACTGCACCCACAATTGCAGCTTCCACCATCCTCGCCGGCATCCCCTACATAGGCTATTGCTCCCACTGGACACAGGTTACCGCATCCCTTGCAGCCTTCTACGCATCCTTCAGGGTAGACCACCACAGGCCTATTGCCATCGCGCTTGAACACGCCGTGTTTGCATTTTTCAAGGCAGGCACCGCATTCGATGCATTCCTCATAATTTATCACCGGATACCACGTCTTTGACATTTGAGCTCCCCCTTCTCCTCCAATAATATTTTTGTTTCCTCAATCTGCCTTAAAATCATCTTTTCTGCTAATTCAATTACCTGCAACACCTCAGGACTCTTGAGCCTGTAAACCACCTTGGTCCCTTCTCGCTCGCTTTCCACAATACCTTGACTCCTTAAAACCGCCAGGTGTTGTGAAGCGTTTGACTGTTCAGAATCAATATTGGGCAAAATCTCGCAAACGCACAGCGGTCCCGCTCTCAACAGATTGATAATTTGCAGCCTTATGGGATGAGCGAGGGCCTTAAACACGCCAGCCACCAATTTATCGCTCATATGTGCCATCCACAATACACCTTCTTTAGAATATTAGAATTTTCTAATTTACTAATAATAATATTGCTATTTTTTACATTTGTCAATCATAAAAATTGTTATTTTGCCCCGCAAACTTAATTTATAAAATGCTTACCAGAATTAGTAATACTTCCCATCCAATTTTAGGATTGCTATTATTTTTGCTTATCTTTAACAGAAATATTTTAACTTTACACCTGAATCAATATTAAAAGCCCGGTTGCAACCTACCGGGCTCTGAATCCCTAATTTCACAACTCACCTCTCTTTACCCTGTCTATCAGTTCCTCAACCTTTTGCCTGATGATATCCCTTGCCTTTCTGTAGTCCTCTATGGGACCACCTGATGGGTCTTCTATGCCCCAATCCTCTCTGTGCTTACAGGGAACATAGGGACACTCCACACCGCATCCCATGGTTATCAATATATCCACTTGTGCAGGGATGTCGCTTAGCAGCTTGGGATGATGCCCCGTCATGTCCACCCCCGCTTCTTCCATGACCTTAACAGCCAAAGGCTTAACCTCGGGATACTCCTCAGTCCCGGCTGAATAAGCCTCCAGGACATCGCTCCCTAATTTCTTTGCCCAGGCCTCTGCCATTTGAGACCGGCAGGAATTATGCACGCACACAAACGCCACTCTCTTTTTCATGTTTACTGCATACTCCTCTCCTTATTTTATGTCGTTCTCGAAAAATTCGAGAACTTCATTTGACTGGTTTGCAGGTTTGTTCTAGCGACTTTACCCCCAATTCTTCTGGAAGGTTGTCCTACAAAATCAATCAAATCAATCGTTGTGTTTATGCGCCCAGCTACTTTTTTGAGAGTATTTTTTATTTCCAACCCTTAATTTATTTTAATTTAATGTTTATACAAAGACAACCCTAACAGACACTTTCGTAAGAAATTGGGTGCTTTTTGCATAAGCGTTAAAAATACATCCTGGGTTACATCCTCTGCATCTACAGTATTTTTCAAATAGGCAAAGGCAGTTTTGGCCACTGTTTTAGAATATTTCTCTATAGCAGTCCGGATAAACTCATTCAGTTCTCCCGGTTGGTTCACCTGTACTCCACTCCCTTCACTGATATATACGAACAGGAATAGCAGTATTTTTCATGTAATAGCAAAAAATTTGAGTATCTGGTAGATAAGCGTTTAATTACCCTGTTCAAATTCGTTGGAAATCTTAATGATTCCTACCATTTGCAACACCCACCAAACAGTTATTGACTATGGTACCATTATTGTACCATACAAATATCTCGCATGTGTACGCTAATCCTTACGAAAATCAGTATAACGCTTTCAATCCGCTAAAATGATCTTGTGTTAGAAAAATAAATAACTCTGCTTACTATTCGGTTACCAAAAACAACTCATATATGTTATAATTTTATTAGCTGAACGATTTTCATCAAAATAAAAACAAGGGGGCGTGTTCTATGGAAAGTACCATTACATATTTTGAGGAGCCTGGAAGAAAAAATACCTTAGCCACCCTTGAAATTGCCAAAAAAAGAGCCCTGGAGCTGGGGATCAAGAAAGTACTGGTAGCTTCTTCCCATGGCTATACAGCCCTTGAAGCAGCCAAAGTCTTTCAAGGCACAGGCATTGAAGTTATAGCCGTAAGCATATCCAACAGCTTTCAAGATCTAGGGTGGTCAATGACAGCTGAGCAAAGAAGCAAGATAGAAAAAGCAGGTGTTAAGGTATTAACCGGCCTTCACGGCCTGGCCGATGGTGTAGCGGAAGGTTTTTACGGAGAAAATACCCCAGGAAGCGTCATTGCCAATACTCTGCGCATGTTTTCACAGGGAACAAAAGTAGCAGTTGAAATATCTATCATGGCTCTGGAAGCCGGCCTTATTCAGCCGGGTTCCGAAGTAATCTCTATCGCTGGAACCAGCGAAGGATGCGACACCGCTCTTGTGGTCAGACCGGCTTTTGCAAGAAAAATTAAGGACTTCAGGATATGCGAGATTCTCTGCAAACCTAGAATTGCTTGATTTGTAAGCATCAAATAGAGCATACCTAAAAATATAACCCCCGAAAGTCTTTCACACCAAGGCTTACGGGGGTTTTTCTTTACCTATTGTCGTATCATTTTATAAGCTTGTTTATATCCATTTTAGCATATACCACTCTGTGAATTTCAACAACCTGTTCTTTGACTACATAGAATACCAAATAGTTTTTCACAGGCAACACCCTATATTCATTTTCAAGGGGTTTTTCAGTCTTATACACCCTACATGAATATGGAAACTGTGCAAGCCTTGATATTGCATCATCCAACGCGTTAATTAAATCCATTGCTGCTTTCGGTGATTTCAACTCATCTACAATATAAGTTATAATATCAGCCAAATCCTTACTTGCCAAAGGCAGATATCTAATTTCATACATTATCAGATTCCACCTTATCCTTAAGTCTTGCCCTCAATCCATTAAATACTTCTTCATGGGAAAAACGTTTATCATTAGACTTAGCTTCCAGCTCTGCTTCCTTTAGTTTAAAGTAGATTTCGCTTTCAAACAATTTTTTTTCATAAGCTTCCATGCTCATCACGACCATATCGCCATACCCATTCTTAGTCAAAAATACCGGCTCGCCAGTTTCATGGACAATTCTGGATATTTCAGCAAACTTGTTTCTCAGGTCAGAAACTGGTCTGATATGCGGCATATACTCTCACCTCTCTATTCGTTTATCATAATTTTATCATAATTATGCTAAACAATCAATAAATCAATTGTACTTGTTTTACAAAAAACCTTCAACCATGTTTTTATTAACACTAAAACAGCAATCTTCTTTAAGAGTTAGATAACATAAAAATTATAAATACAACCCCCGAAAGCCTTTCACACCAAGGCTTACGGGGGTTTTTTCTACTCCAAGTTTCTATTCCCACTCGATTGTGGCAGGGGGTTTTGTGGTGATATCGTAAACCACCCTGTTTACGTGCTTTACCTCATTTACAATCCGGGTGGACACCCTTTCCAGCACCTCATATGGTATTTTTGCCCACTGTGCCGTCATGAAATCGGTGGTCACTACCGCCCTCAGGGCAACAACGTAGTCGTATGTCCTGTCATCCCCCATAACGCCCACCGTCTTCATATCGGTAAGCACTGCAAAATACTGGCTTATGTTTTTGGCCAGCCCGGCCTTTTCGATTTCCTCACGGAATATATGGTCAGCTTCTCTGAGGATTTCAAGCTTTTCCCTCGTCACCTCGCCTATTACCCTTACCGCCAGGCCTGGGCCCGGGAAAGGCTGCCTTGAAACTATCTCTTCTGGAAGGCCCAGTTCCCTTCCCACATTCCTTACCTCATCCTTGAAAAGGCTTCGCAGCGGTTCGACAATCCCTTTGAAATCTATGTCTACCGGCAATCCGCCGACGTTGTGATGGCTCTTGATCACCGCCGCATTCCCGGTACCGCTCTCTATCACATCAGGGTATATGGTACCCTGTACCAGATAATCAATCTTCCCAAGCTTTTTCGCCTCTTCCTCAAAAACCCTTATGAACTCCTCCCCTATAATCTTTCTCTTCTTTTCAGGGTCAACAACGCCTGCCAGCCTGGACAAAAATCTGTCGGCTGCATCCACCCTTATGAAATTCATATTGAACCTCTTCTTGAAGACATTCTCAACCTGGTCGGCCTCATTCTTTCTCAAAAGCCCGTGGTCGACGAATATGCAGGTAAGCCTGTCCCCTACGGCTTTATGCACCAGCAGTGCCGCCACCGACGAATCCACGCCGCCCGACAGGGCGCACAGCACCGAAGCATCTCCCACCTTCCGGCGTATATCCTCAACGGCATCCTCAATGAAGGATGAGATCTTCCAGTCGCCCGCACATCCGCATATCCTGAACAAAAAATTTTTCAAAATTTCCTTTCCCTTAACCGTGTGCTCAACTTCGGGGTGGAACTGCACGGCGTAAAGCTTTTTGTCTGTATTTTCCATAGCTGCCACAGGACAGTTGGCTGACCTTGCTGTGACTCTAAAGCCCTCGGGAAGCTTGCTCACGTAATAGGTATGGCTCATCCAGCTTGTGGTCTCCTCCTCTATACCGTAAAAGAGCTGGCTGGAAGGATCAAGCATAACCTCGGTTTTGCCGTACTCCCTCTGCTCGGCTCTTGCAACCTCCCCGCCCAGCATGACGCTCATGAGCTGCATGCCGTAGCATATTCCCAGCACAGGTAAACCCAAATCAAACACCTCAGGGTGGCAGAAAGGCGCTCCCGGCTCGGTAACCGACGCAGGTCCTCCCGTGAATATAATTCCTTTGGGGCTCAAGTTTTTTATCCTATCAATTGAAGCATTAAAAGGCAATATCTCACAGTATACGCCGGCTTCCCTTACCCGTCTGGCAATAAGCTGGCTGTACTGCCCTCCAAAATCTAGTATCAACACCACTTCATGCTTCAAAATAAATACCCCTTTCTCTCGTAAAGATTCGTAAAACAGTACTCACACTCAACATCAACCAATATCCCGACGATATAATTACCCAGCTCTCTTTCTCTTATAGAGTCTCATATTGCAGCTTGAAAGAGTTATTTTGCTTAAAAAATCTGCAACTCTAAATCCAAGAACAAAAGCAAACGAAAAAACGCTTGCACAAGCATGACTTTACCAAAGCACTTTTTGGGTTTATTATATCACGTGTTTCTTTTGCCTCAATACGGGAACTTTACCCCAATTTCCCTCAATAACACAACAGCCATATCAACGCATCATCTATCTTCTCACTGGTATACCTCTCTCCGCCAGATAATCCTTTACCTGAGCAATCGTCAGCTCCCCATAATGAAACAGAGAAGCCGCCAGGACGGCATCGGCTCCTCCCTGAACTATCACATCGTAGAAATGCTCCAGTCGTCCCGCACCGCCCGACGCAATAACGGGTATGTTGACTGCCTGCGTTATAGCCCGGGTTAAGTCAATATCATATCCGTTCTTGGTACCATCGGCATCCATGCTTGTCAAGAGTATCTCTCCGGCACCTCTTCTTTCAACTTCTAAGGCCCACTCGACGGCATCCTTGCCGGCGTTTATCCTCCCGCCGTTGATGTAAACATCCCAGCCGGTACCATCCTGTCGCCTCTTGGCATCTATAGCCACCACAACGCATTGGCTGCCAAACCTTATAGCCGCTTCCTCTATAAGGTCAGGATTGCGCACGGCTGCAGAGTTTATGGAGATCTTATCAGCACCAGCCTTGAGTATCTCCCGGAAATCCGAAAGGCTGCGTATACCACCGCCCACTGTCAACGGAATAAAAACCTGCTCGGCAGTCCTGGCCACCACATCCAGCATTATGTTACGGGCCTCAGCCGATGCGGTAATGTCGAGAAACACAAGCTCATCGGCACCGGCCTGGTCATACAGCCTGGCTATTTCGACCGGATCTCCGGCATCCCTTAGGTTGAGGAAGTTTGTACCCTTTACTACCCTTCCACCATCAACATCCAGACAGGGAATTATGCGTTTTGTAAGCATCTATCACTATCACCCACCACGTCATCTATTGTATAGTGACCTCTTCCCACTACTGAAAAGTGGGCTTCCTCCTTCACCTTTCAGTTTATCTCTTCTTTAGCAGGCAGTATTGGGAATAAACAAGATTTGGAGCAATCCCTTTATTTAAGCCGTGCAAAATTTCTGAGCATCTTCAGACCCTCGGCTCCGCTTTTCTCGGGATGAAACTGAAACCCGTATACGTTATCCTTATTGACCGCCACCGTTATGTCAATTCCATAAAAGGTAGTCCCTATAACATGCTCGGAAACCCTTGGCTCAACATAGTATGAATGAACAAAATAGACAAAGCAGGGGTCATTTAACCCTTCAAATATCGGACTCACTCTGTGTTTTAACTCATTCCAGCCCATGTGGGGTATCTTTATGTTAAGCTCCTCAGGAAGCCTCTTAACCTCCCCTGGCAACAACCCCAATCCCTTGAAGAGCCCTCCTTCATAGCTCCTCTCAAACAGCAACTGCAGGCCAAGGCAAATTCCAAGAAATGGCCTGCCATCTTCTACAACCCTGTATATGGTGTCTATCAATCCGGCTATCTCTAAATTTCGAATGGCACCTCCAAACGCTCCAACCCCCGGAAGCACCACATGACTGGCGTTTAAGATCATCTGTGAGTCCTGGGTGACCACCGCCTGGTAGCCCACATATTCAAATGCCTTTTGAACGCTCCTTAAATTGCCCATCCCGTAATCTATAATGGCAATCATTATATTTCCTCCATAATTATCAAGCTGCCTTAACATAAATTTAAGCTGTGTCACAACGTAATGTTTAGCATAAAACATTTTCACACCATTTTATCTTATAACATTATGGGCCCACGCACAAGAGCAAAATTGCCTCGCTTTACATGAAGTATTCAACGCCGGCTTCGAATATCTTCTGGTCCTTCTCACCCGGTATATTTTTGGCGACGTTAGTGCCTATCCTTTCGGAATGGCCCATCTTACCCAGCACACGCCCATCGGGGCTGGTTATACCTTCTATGGCCATGACCGAACCGTTTGGATTAAAGCGTATATCATAGGTGGGCTTCCCATCAAAGTCCACATACTGGGTGGCCACCTGCCCGTTTCTAAACAGCTCGGCTACCTGCTGGGACGAAGCAATAAACCTGCCCTCGCCGTGGGATACAGCAACGACATGGATATCTCCGGGCTTTACTTTGGAAAACCACGGTGAAAGGTTGGACACCACCTTGGTATACACCATACGGGAAACATGGCGACCTATGGTGTTAAAAGTAAGGGTTGGGCTGTCCTCGGTCATGTCCCTTATCTCTCCATATGGCACCAGGCCCAGCTTTATGAGCGCCTGAAAGCCATTGCATATACCCAAAATAAGACCGTCTCTTTCGTTTAGAAGCCTCATAACCGCTTCTCTTATATACGGATTTCTAAATGTAGTGGCTATGAATTTGCCCGAACCGTCGGGCTCATCCCCTGCGCTGAAACCACCCGGTATGGCTATGATCTGCGAATTGCCTATACGCTTTACCATCTCCTCTATTGACTCTTCAATGTCCTGCGGAGTCAAATTCCTTATCACGAAGACGTCCACCACACCGCCGGCCTTCTCAAACGCCCTGGCGGTGTCGTATTCGCAGTTTGTGCCGGGAAATACCGGTATAAACACCCTGGGCCTTGCAATCCTGACCTTAGGCTTTTGGCGTATACCCCGCGTAAATAGCCCCATATCGGGATTGTCTTGAGGTGCGACCTCTTCATGAAGCCTGGTGGGGAATACATCCTCCAGCGGCTTTTCCCAGCTCTGCAAAGCCTCATCAAGGCTTATCCTTACGCCGTTCACGCTTATCTCGGGTTTATCATCGGTGTATCCCAGCAGCTTATACTCTATATCATCAAACAGGACTGCCAGGTCCTCGTCACCGGGGACCTCGAGTATGATGGCACCGTAATCGGGCCTGAAAAGAGTCTTCAAGTCATCGACCTTTTCAAACACAAACCCCAGCATATTGCCAAAGCACATCTTGCTTATGGCTTCGGCAATACCGCCTGCCTTTACGGAGGAAGCAGCCAGCACTTTACCGGATTCTATGAGAGAATGGATTCTTGTGTAGTTGGCTTTAAGTTGTTCAAAATCCGGCAGCCCATTGCAGTCCCTATTAAGCGGCACCAAAACAACCTTGCTGCCCGCCTTTTTAAACTCGGTTGAAATCACCTGGTTTACATCGACAGTATCCACCGCAAAGGCCACAAGCGTGGGCGGAACATCCATATCCTTGAATGTCCCTGACATGCTGTCCTTGCCGCCGATTGAGGGCAAGCTCAGCTTTATCTGCGCCCAATAGGCTCCCAGCAAGGCTGCCAGCGGTTTCCCCCATTTCACCGGATCATCCCCCGGTTTGCCAAAATATTCTTGAAGGGTAAACCTTATGCGGCGCCAGTCTCCGCCCAAAGCGCACACCTTTGAAACAGCCTCTATAATCGCAAAAACGGCACCGTGGAATGGGCTCCATTTAGCCAATACAGGATTATAGCCAAAGGTCATGATGGTGCCTGTGGTAGTATCACCCTCAAGCACCGGTAACTTGGCTACCATGCCTTCGGCAGGGCTTAATTGATATTTCCCACCAAAGGGCAGAAGCACCGTCCCGGCACCTATAGTGCTGTCAAACCTCTCAACCAGCCCCTTTTGGCTGCACACATTGAGCCTTTCAAGGTTGTTGAGCCATGCCTTCTTTATATCGACATCGCACATCGACACCTCTTCAGGCAGCTTGTCAAAGAAGTTACCCTCTTCCGAGGACGCTGATACCACCGCCCTGCTCTTCCTTTTGACCCCGTTAGTGTTCAAAAATTCCCTGCTTATGTCCACTATGAGTTTCCCGCGCCACCATATCCTGACCCGTTTTTCATCAGTCACGCGTGCAACCGGCGTGGCTTCCAAGTTTTCTTCTGCTGCAGCCGAAATAAAAGCCTCCACATCCTCAGGCGATACCAGCACCGCCATCCTCTCCTGCGATTCGGATATGGCAAGCTCGGTACCGTCAAGCCCCTCATACTTTTTGGGTATGGCATCCAGGTTTATCTCAAGGCCATCAGCCAGCTCGCCTATAGCCACCACCACACCGCCGGCGCCAAAGTCGTTGCACTTCTTGATAAGTCTGCTCACCAAAGGATTCCTGAAAAGCCTCTGGATTTTTCGTTCGGTGGGCGGATTCCCCTTTTGGACCTCGGCACCCGACTTTGTGAGCGACTGTTCATCGTGCTCCTTGGACGAACCAGTAGCACCGCCGCACCCATCACGGCCAGTTCTTCCGCCCAGGAGTATCACTACATCGCCTGGCTGCGGCTTGCCTCTCACTACATTCCGCCTCGGTGCAGCACCTATCACCGCACCCAGCTCCATCCTCTTTGCCACATACCCCTCATCGTATATTTCGGCCACCTGGCCGGTGGCAAGTCCCACCTGATTCCCGTATGAGCTGAATCCCTGGGCAGCCACCGTGGTTATCTTGCGCTGCGGCAGCTTCCCCGGGAGGGTCTTCTCAATGGGGGTCCTGGGGTCACCGCTTCCTGTAATCCTCATTGCTTGGTACACATAAGCACGTCCCGACAGAGGGTCCCTTATGGCCCCTCCAAGGCAGGTGGCAGCCCCTCCAAAGGGCTCTATCTCTGTAGGATGGTTGTGCGTCTCGTTTTTGAACATCACAAGCCACTGTTCTTTTTTGCCGCTTACATCCACATCCACCACAATGCTGCTGGCGTTTATCTCGTCGGATTCCTCCAGGTCATCCAGCATGCCCTTCTTTTTAAGCTCCTTCATTGCAATGGTGGCTATGTCCATAAGGCAAATATCCCTATCCTGCTCTTTGTCACCGTAGACGAACTTTCTGGAATCTAGATAGCTTTCAAGTGCAGCTTTTATCGGACGGGTATACTTACCATCCTCAATTTCAATGCTTTCAAGCTCTGTTAAAAATGTGGTGTGGCGGCAATGGTCAGACCAGTAAGTATCCAGCATGCGAAGCTCGGTTATGGTAGGGTCACGTTTTTCGATATTTTTGAAATAATTCTGGCAAAACTCCATGTCCTCCACAGACATGGCAAATCCCCTGTCCTCTATAAACTCGGATAGCTTATCTTTACCCCACCCGATAAAGCCCTGTATGATTTCCACATCTGCCGGCGGCTCAACCTCAACCTCAAGCGATTCCGGCTTTTCGAAAGAGGCCTCCCTGCACTCGATGGGATTTATGCAGTAACGCTTTATCCTCTCAAGCTCTTCCCTGGATACATTACCCCCTAACACTATAACTTTGGCGGTACGGCACAGAGGCCTTTCTCTCCTAGTCAAAAGCTGTACACACTGGCTGGCCGAATCAGCCCTCTGGTCATACTGCCCCGGCAGGTACTCTATGGCAAAGGCCTGCTCGCCATCTCCCAGCGGAAATTCCTCATCATATACCATATCCACCGGGGGCTCCGAAAATATGGTATTCCTGCATGCCATGTACTCTTCATCAGAGAGCCCCTGCACATCATACCGGTTTATTACCCTGACATACTTCAGGCCTTTTATTCCCAGGTTGTACTTTAAATCCCTGTAAAGCACCTGCGCTTCGACGTCAAAACCTTTCTTTTTCTCAACGAATATTCGCCTTACTTTGCTCATAGTTATCTTATCTCCTTGAAAACCAATATTTCATCCAGTTAATGTAAAAATATTCCATAATATATCCATATCTACAACAGGATGATAGCGCTACACATTCTGAACAATACAGTTAAATAATAACATAAAAATTCGGAACTTTGAATACTTTTTTTATAATTTTTCTCATTTTGTACGACATAAATGCTGCTTGGTCATCTTCGCAAAGACTTATACCCTCACTCTCATACCTTTGATCAACGCTGTACTGCATCAGCCGATTTTTATAATATTCCTTAACACTTTTTATTGCAAAGTGACTTTTAAATTTTGCTCACCGTTATACAATTTCTTTTTTCCTTTGCTTTATAAAGAGCCTTATCTGCAGTTACAAAGAATTGCTCTATATCATCAATATTTGCTTTGCCGTCAATTGAGGCTATGCCAATGCTTACAGTGATGTTGCATGTAACCCCTTCATAGCAAAAACAATGCTCCTCTACCGCCCTCCTTATGACATCCGCAATACGAAAAGCTTCATCAACTCCAGTCTGAGGCAGAGCCATCACAAATTCCTCCCCACCCCAACGGGCAATAATATCGTCCTTTCTTGCTCTACTTCGTAAAATATCAGCAAATTGCTGCAACACAAAATCCCCCACGACATGCCCGTATGCGTCGTTTACGCTTTTAAAGTTATCGATATCGATAAGAAGCAAAGAAAAAGGTATTTTCATTATAGCATTTGGTAGTCTTTTATAAAAATATCTCCTGTTGTATAAACCGGTCAGTATGTCGGTATATGCTTCTTTATACAACTTATAAACCCAAACTCCAAAAAACGCTTTGCCGGTTACCTGAATCACCACAACAAATATCCATATTAAGCTATAATTCAAAATATATCCTTTGTCCATTAAGGGTATTATAAACCATAATGATAAGTCGGCCAATATTAAAACAATGAACGCAGTCGCATTATTGATTTTTTTCTTCCTCAGTTCCACCCTTTAAACCCCCGTATTTTACATAATATTCCACAATGTACTGGTCCATCCTCTGGCTTATTTTAAAAACGATTTCCTTATTCATATTCATCTCAATAGCGTTATGAAGTAAAGTTCGAGTTATTTCAATGCTGGTCTTGGCGTCCACATGACCACCTCGCCAACAATTGTTATACATAATTTTACATTATATACGGGCTGATTGGCAATTATAAAAATATGCAATTTGCAAATTCAGATAAGCTGCAGAATTCGGTAAAGTAAGAGTATATAAGCTTGGGAGTGAACAAAATGGCAAACAAAAAAGAAATAGATAACAAAGCAATTGGTCAAAGGATACGTGATGAAAGGAAAAAACTTGGGCTTTCAAGAGAGGAATTTGCAGAGATTATCGGGCTTTCTGACTACTATGTTGGTCAGTTGGAACGAGGCGAAAGGCAAATGAGCTTGCCGGTTTTGGTTAAAATAGCTAAGTGTTTACATATTTCTTTGGATTACCTCATTTTCGGTAAAATTTCTAATGCCGAACCTTCCGTCAACGAACCTCACGATAAGTACACAAGTCAAAGTGATGAAGAGCTAAACGAGCTGCTTGGCAAGTGTTCTTCTAAAGAGCTTGAGCTAATTAAAAAACTTATAAAAGTGGTTCTTCCCTATGTTAACATAGAATGATTTGTCCTACACAACAATACTCATGTGTTCGGTGCTTCGATTTTACAAAAGAATATTTTGAAAGTATTTCTTTGTTATAATCTGCCCTTGGGTAATGGTTCCCCCTACTAAGCCCACTGCGTACTTTCACTGCCAAGTGGTCGTCCGTTATCGGAGGCGCTAAAAAAAGCTGAAAAAAAACAGGTAGGCATCTTAGCCTACCTGTTTTGGCAATGACACTATGAACTCCGTCCCTTCATTTATCCTGCTATTTACTCGTATTGTCCCCTTATGTGCCTCGACGATGGCTTTTGCTATCGTAAGCCCGATTCCGGCTCCCCCCGTTAGCCTGTTTCTCGATTTATCAGCACGATAAAACCGTTCAAAGATATATGGTAAATCCTCCGGTGAGATGCCTTCCCCGGTATCCTTAACGATAATATTAACCACATCGCCGCTACTTTCCACTTTTACCTCAACCCTCCCTCCCTCGGGAGTATATTTCAATGCGTTGGATAAAAGATTTATAATTACCTGACTTATCTTATCCTTATCAGCAAAGACAATCTCTTCCTGACCATTGAATTCGATATCCAATCCCTTGTTTATAAAGTCAATTTCAAAGTTCCTGATAATATGTCGGATAAGCTGTGAAACATCAAAGCGTGTTTTGTTAAGGATAAGACTTTCACTCTCATATTTTGCCAGCTTTTCAAGGTCCCCTACCAACCTGCTTATTCTGACAATCTCCTCATGGCAACTTTTAATCCTATCAATATCCGGTTCCCACACCCCATCAATCATTGCTTCCATATGGCTCTGGAGCGTAGCAAGAGGGGTTCTCAATTCATGTGCCACATCAGCTGTAAGCCTTTTTCTCAACATCTCCTGCTTTTCAAGCACCTCAGCCAAATCGTTTATCGTTTGGGTAAGCTGAGAAATCTCCTTTATACCTGACTTCTCGGTAATCCTGTCCTGATAATATCCTTTGGAAATCTTGTGGGCAGCTTCAATGACCCTTGAAATCGGCGTACTCAATCTTTTGGACATAAATGCAGCTATAAACAGCGATGACAAGAGGGAAATCATTCCTACGCCAATAAACAACCGATTTAAAGTATTAATAAATGCAAGGTCATTGTCATTAAAATAATACGGACCGTAATATCCGATTTCAACCCTTCCAACTTCACTCAAATTATATGTGACAGGATATTTATCCTCCACATAACCCCCCTTCCAGTTTGGGTAGCGGCTGGTCATGTTGCAAGCCATATGCTCCAGCATCCGGTGGCACAACCCCCTGTTATACACCATTGCATCCCATATTGCCTTCCCGGAAGAATCAACAACCTTTATTATCATACCCTGCTCCAAGGCATTCATGCCAATATTCTCTATGACATCCGTGTTCCATCTCCCACCCGGCTTATACTGCTGGCTGATCAGAGAAACAATTTCCTTACTTTTACGCTCTTGATTCTTTATAACGTATTCCTTGAAGTGCTTTTCAAGAAGCAAGTTGGTAAGCACGCTGGTCAAGAATACAGAGATTAGAACCACTAACATATAGGATAAAGACAATTTGGCTCTTAAAGTATATTTCATAATTATTCACCACCAAACCGATAGCCTATTCCATAAACTGTTAAAATGTACTTCGGATTTTTAGGATCCGATTCAATTTTTTGCCTTATATTTTTTATGTGGGCATCGATGGTCCTGTCATAGCCATCAAAATCATCACCAAATGCCATGGATATGAGTTCCTCCCTTGTAAAGGTCTTATTGGGATATTTAATCATAGTCATAAGTATCCTGTATTCACTGGGTGTCAAATTAACAAGGTTTCCATTCTTCTTAATCTCATATTTCAGAGTATCGATCACCAGATCACCGTTATTAAAGGATATGATGCTGGATAGAGGGACAGGGTCATCGCTCACTCTCCTTAATACCGCTTCAACCCTTGCCACCAACTGCCTCAAGCTGAAGGGCTTTGTAACATAATCGTCGGCGCCAATATTCAATCCTCTTAAAATATCCTCTTCATCAACCTTTGCGGTCAACATGATTATAGGTACCCTTGATTTTCTCCTTATCATTTGGCAAATTTCCTCGCCGGATACATCAGGAAGCATCAAGTCCAAGATGATGAGAGTCGGATTTACTTTTTCAAATTTGTCTAAAGCATCCTTGCCGCTGTATGCGACATCGACGGAATATCCCCTGCTTTCCAAATAGGATTTGACAACTTGGACAATCTTGACCTCATCATCCACTACAAGAATCTTTTTTACATTAGCAATCATCTTTTGCCTCCTTGCAGGTAAATTTGTTGATGGATATAAAATATTATATCACATGAAATGGTGGTTGCCACAAAAGGTCCTCATCTCAATCGTTAAACCTTAAAGAAAAAAGCCCCTTATACAGGAGCATTATCAATTTCATCACCAGTTGCAATCACAACATCCATTTTTTCATATTCCACAACAGCCACCGGCACCTCTTGCAGGCCTATATCTTTCGACTTCTTCCTTTATAGCGTCTATATCTATATTGTTTATATCGTCCACCACCTTCACATACCCGTTTAACATACCCATCCAACAGCTAAATGTAAAATCACCCTCGGGAACAAACTGGACTTCATTTTTCCCTTCTCTCAGAGCAATTTGGGCATCGTATGCAGGAAAGACCAACACATTATTGCATGTGTTTAGCTGTTTCCCGTTGATCGTCCATATTGTTTTAATTCCCTTTTGAACCACAATAACCGCCGGTGAAAAACCGTAATCGTCCACATCGATGCTCACATATTGTACATCATCCCTAATCTTCCCAATGGCCAATTCATCAGTTGGTATTCTCCCGCCGGCAAACTTGGTGGCTTTTGAGCCAGCTGCACAGCATCCCCCGCCTACAGCTCCTGATGATGAACCATCAGAATCCTGTAAATCTTTTTTGGATACCTTGCTGATATCCGATACTACCTTTATATTGCTTCTAATCATACCCATCCAGCAGGTATATACTATATTGCCTTCTTCAGTAGGAGTAAATTCAATAACATTATCCCCCGGGACAAGTTCTTTCTGTATATTGTATTTTGGAATGGTCAAGGGATTATTACATCCATTCAAGTCTCCCTCTTCAACCCGTATTGTCCACCTTACCGGAATACCTTTCTGGACGACTATGGGCGAATAACTATATGAACCAATTTGAGAAGTAACAACCTGCACGTCCCCTTCTATTTTAGCGATATTTCCTGAACCAGATGAAGCAAAGGCAATGCTAACTCCAGACAGACTCAATCCCCTGTTTACCATAACCACGCCCAGGACTATGACAAGCATAGCGCTCACTTTCATCATCTTACGGGTAAACCTTCTGCTGAGTAGCGAGCTGATAGCGCCAAACCCAAACATTAACGGCACTGTTCCCAGGCTAAAGAGAAACATGGATGCCGCCCCAGCCACAAAGCTGCCAGTACCTAAGGCGTAGATCTGCATCGCTTGAAGCGGCCCGCACGGCATGAGGCCGTTCAGCAACCCAATATAAAAAGGACCGTATTTGCCTGCACCTTTATGAATTTTGTTTCCAAAAATTTTTGGCATTCTGGGGTTTAACTTTCTTAGCCAAGGAAATACATTCAGCATATTAAGGCCCATGATAACCATAAATACACCCGAGATAATTGCCACAATTCCCTTGGCAGCACCGGAGAAGCTTATAACCGAGCCTAATGCCCCTACTATACCCCCAATTACGGTATAGGATACAACCCGTCCCGAATTATACAATAAACTTGGCTTCAACCTGGAAAACTTGCTTGGCTGACTATCTTCGAAGTTGTAAGAAACGCACTGGGACAGGTTTATCCCGCCACACATGGCTATACAGTGCAGTGAAGTCAACAAACCCACTGCTAAAAGGATTCCGTACCCCATTGATTGGTCGACTTTAGGCACAAAGTTAAAACCAACGGTATTTTTTATGACAAAATATACAGCAAACAGGATAATGGCTATACCCAGAAATTGGTTTACAGTCATTTTATCCTCAGATGGTTCTGGGGCATTAGGTCTTGAAGCGGCCTCCCCTTCGTTTCTTCTCTTTACAAGGTAATGCAGCTTTTCTATGGCCTCAATTATTTTATCAAGGCTTATCACATCTGCGTCATAGGTAACAATGACATTTGAGTTGCTAAAGCTAGCTTTTGCATCTGCTACACCTTGGAGCTTCTTTAAAGCATTCTCTATCCGCATCTCACAGCTAGTACACGACATCCCTTCAAGTTTAAGAGTCTTTTGCATTAACCTTCGCTCCATCATATCCCTCCTATATATTGCAGTCAAAAACCTCTTTACGCCGGGAGCAGTTTTTAAATATCGTGTCCGTTACATCCTGAAGAATTAATAATCCTCTTATTTCCTATCCTTTTTGAGCATCATAGGTATCATCAGTATATGCATTAGAGGACAAAGCAAAATTGCACCATAAGATAAAATATCCCTTAAAATGGTATTGTTAATTTTAAGCAAATACAGAGCCAATATAACCGTTACAGGGAGAACACAGCACAAAATCATCACAAGCTTGTGCAGCTTATGCCCTATTGTGCCATGCCCGTTTTCATTTCCAACGCTCCCGTGACCACCGTGACAATTCATATTTATAGCCCCCTTTATACTTTTCATCTTAAGCCCGACTATGATGCTTTACATCGTTTTTGCTTATCATATCAGAAATATATGAAGATATTATGAAGATATTATGAAGATATTGAATGGCAATTCGGAACATCAATCTTGGTTGCCAGGTCCTTTATGACTTTACCGCTTCTAGGCTCAAGAGTTAGCTCATCTTCTACTTTCTCCTGGAATCCAGGTGGCCTGTGACCACCTGGATTTTTACTTTCACATAAAATATTTAACTAAAAGTTTACTTCCTATCCATGCTCCAATTAGTGCAAACACTGCCCACAACCAACCATGGAGGGACATTGAAGCGATACCGCTGAAATACGCACCAATGTTACATCCAAAAGCTATTCTCGCACCATATCCCATTAAAAGACCGCCTAGTATAGCCGCAATTACCTGTTTGTAAGATTTTATCTTTTTAATTTTAAACTGTGAAGCTAAAAGAGTAGCCAAAAGAGCGCCCAAAATAATCCCTATATTTTGGATTGAACCTCCATTTGTAAAAACATTTTGAGTAAGGGCGTTTGCATGAGACGGGTTTTGAAAATAAGCCCAGGTCTCTGGCTGCCCTCCTAAAGCTTTAAATATCCATGCACCCCAGTAGGAAAAAGGTGTCGTAATACCCCACGGATGCCCAGAAAACGCAAACAAAGCTATATTTAAAACGGCTAAAAGAATAGCCCCTGTCCAATAACTCCACGCATCCTTTATTATTTTCTTGAAAAGGGGATGTTCTTGGAATTTCATTTATATCACCATCCTTTTTATCTAGTCTTTTCAATATAAACCTCCCACTGACCATCATCAACCTCTTCAATTTCTACATTGTATCCCATCTTTCTTGCCCATTCTGGCACATTTTTCATAGCACAACTGTGGTCTATCTCTACAATCAAAATATCGCCAACTTTTAACTTCTCCATCTCTTTTTGAGTTTTCAAAAGTGGTACCGGACAAGCCTCACCTAAACAATCAATTCTGTATTCTGCCATAAAAATCTCCTCCTCACACATTAATTTTTTGCATTAAAGCGTTTATATTCATACCATTCTACAAATATGAAAATCAGACCCAACAGTACTAATTGCCCAAAGAATGCAACTCCCCAGCCAAGCACATCCGGTAAAAATACCTTAGGAGATTTAGATATGAACACTTCATTCCACCATCCAAAGTCCCTCGCTCCCCATAAAGACCCCACGATAAAGAATATCAGTGTCAACCATAACATCATATATCCTTCTCCGACTCTCATTAAGGTTCCAGAAGCACAGCCTCCAGCTATTACCATTCCTATTCCGAACATCACAGCGCCTATAGCTGTGTGTATTCCAACAGGTGAGATGTTGCCAGGGACTGTTTCTCCCTTCAAATAAGCGCTGTACTGAATTGCGGCAAATCCTATTGTGGCAATCATAAGGGCTACAATCACCGCTCTGGTAAGTGAAGTGCTTCCCGTCAAAACCGGGTCTCTAAAAGATGCGGTAAAGCAAAATCTGGCCTTTTGAAGCACGAAACCAAAGGCAATTCCAAAGGCCCAACGAACCGCTAACTGAGGCGATTGTTTTGATAAGATTATACCAATGACAATAAGGACGACTAAAAGTGCGACTCCGTAAGGAAATTGGTTTGCCCTTTTCTTTTTGCTTTTTTTCACCGTTTCCATTTTTATCCTCCTCCCACTGTTTTTCTGGCCTGGGCATTTCAGGTAACCCTTAACGCCAGTGATGACCAATTGCCTTCTTATATATAGGCCTAGGCCTTCAAAGTAACAAGCTATTAATTGTGCAGGGCGTTTTTCTTTAAAACCCAATTCAGGATGAGAAAATACATCCTCTGCAAAATCAATAATCTCCTGCCTTTTTCATCGATGACCTGTACTATGCGTTTTTCAATATCATCCATCTGTAAGCCACCTCCTAGTTAAATAGCGATATTCAAGAAATCACTAGAGTACCGAATTTAATCCTCAAAAATATTTAATTTCGCCTACGGTCAACCATAACTTGTCTTTATGCTTCTCCCCTGTAATTTCCTTTCACCGTCACTAAATAGTTTTCCAATTTGTTTACTATGTTTTTGTATAGAATATCCCTTGATAAAATCTACTTCTCTAGTCAATTGCCTCTAACAATATTCAAATTTCATGCTTCTACTTGTCTTTCCACCTAAATTCTCTTTGTTTCTAAACGCAGTATCGGTTCCCAGCAGAGATTTGATGAAAACAACATTTACTTTAGTCATCGCTATTACACATTAAATAAATATGTTTTCTGGGTTTTGTGTCAAAATTTTTATATATAGTACATCAATCCCATGTTATTGTTTAACTTTTTATATGCGGTTACCAGGTCTTCCAACGTGATCGAATCTAAAACCTCACCTATACTTTCATTGAGCTTCTTCCATACCTCATTGTTGATACAATACTCCACAGCATTTTCTATATCCCGTCCTTCATCTGACCCTTCCACTACTGACAAGTCGCCCTCAAGCACTCTCAATACATCCCCCACAGTAATTTTTGAAGCATCATCAGCCAGGCAGTACCCCCCTTGAGGTCCTTTCACGCTTTTCACCAATCCGGCTTTCCTAAGACTGGCAAATACCTGCTCTAAATACCCTTCCGATAAATTCTGCCTCTCTGCTATACTGTTTAAGGGGACATAATCTCCACCAGAATGTATTGCAAGGTCCACCATGGCCCGTAAACCGTATCTCCCTTTTGTAGATATTCTCATCTCATGCACCCCTATATAACCAAGTATACCTATATGATTTATATATTTTATGAGCTATATGTTATTTAATACAAAAACGTCTGTCAACCCAAAAAATCCAATGTTTTATCTAATTATTTGCAATTTTTATCAACTCATCCAAGAATTTTTTATTTTTCTTCACTTTTCATCGATTTAATTATAAAGACATTTAATCTCTAAGAAATTTGTGCATTACAACAATCCTTCACAAAACATTCATACTTGTCTGATATTATAAAGATAGGTAATAAAAGCTCTATACTATATTCTGCATACAGACCTCAGTTATACTGAAGCCAGCATGGAATAGGAAGGTGTTACTTCACATGTTTAAAAAGATTAAGAAATTTCTTGAAAAATTGGCTAAACAAAACAATGCATTATTCCATGGACAAAAGCTTAATTGCTGTGAACTGAATCGACAGAAAAATAAATTTCCCAATGTCAAAGATTCGAAACCAACTTAATTTTGACCGTATAAAAAAGACGACCCTTTCGGGCCGTCTTTTTATCCATACTATTTAATTTAATTCAATACACGTCTTGCACCAATATATCGCCTACTATATGAAGAAGAGTTAAGGCTGCTTATACATATAGCTTTATAAGCACCTGAGGAGGCGTGTATGAACTGCCCTCCGCCTATGTAAATGCCTACATGATCAGGCCTGGAAAACAAAACCAAATCGCCAGGAGCCAAATCGTCTTTTGATACAGGTACACCCACACTGCGCTGACCATAGGCCGTCCGTGGAAGATAGATTCCAAAATGCTTATATACATACTGTGTGAATCCCGAACAATCAAACGCATTGGGGCCTTCAGCACCATACACATACGGTCTGCCCAAAAACTGCATTGCAAAGGCCACTACATCTCCTCCACGCGCTGACCCTCGACCTGATGACGCCGGCACGGTAGGCGTTATAACCTTTTTGGAAATTACCTTTGTACCCTTAAGTATCACCTTCTTGGCAGGCTCTTTTATAACCTTTTCCTCCAACACCTCACGCTTAATCTCTTTGCCGTTCTCCTTGGTAATCAGTAAATATACCTCTTTTTGGCCATTTTCTCCTTCTTTTAATACCTTTGTTTTCCCTTTTTCCAAAGTATTATCCAGCCGTATCTCAGTCTCAAAAGGAATTTCCTCTACTGCCTTCTGCCTTTCTTTGGTCACCACTGTAACCAGCTGTCTTTCGAGCGTAAGCTTAACCTTATCCCCTGGATGCAGATTGTCTACATCTATATCTGCATTGGCTTGCTCTAAAACCGAAAACGGGATGCCATGCTCTCTTGCAATAGACCAAAGCGTATCTCCCTCTTTTACCTCATACTCTTTTATTTCTTCGCTACCCTGTTTGAGAATTTGGATAGCCTTATCTTTATCTACAATCTGACTAACCGGCACCATCTCCTCATGATAGGATATATCCTCTTTAAAGAAAACCTCCTGCAGCTGGCTATCCTTATTCTGCTGGATAGCTTCCACATAAGCATTTTTTATCTCTTCAAAAACTTCTTCAGCAACATTTGAATCCTTAACATAGCAAACCGTCTTCCCATCTACAACCATTGCATAGGCATTAGACTTAACAACTATAACCTGTTCTATAGCTTGAGCTAATTCATTCTCAGAACTGATTTTGACATTTTCTGTTCTAATTTCTTTAAAACGCACGCTAGCATCTATGAACGCTCCATCTCCATAACTTTGTAGAAGCTTTTCTGTCACCTCGTCATATATTGCCAGACCCTTAGCTGCCGACTTTACAACGCCTACTTCTTGGTCATCTACCATCATTACAAACAAAGGCGTTGAAACATAGCCCGCTACTGCAACCCCGTCCTGCCCTACCCGTATAAAACCTGTCAAACAAACTACAGTCCAAATACTTAGCAACACTAACGATGCAATTTTGAAGCTCCTCATGAATATCCCTCTTCTTTCAAATAATAGTCGTCCATTAAAAGTTTATCACAAATGTTACAAAAATATTACAAAAATTTATATTTTACTATTCTACAAAAAATAAAAAATTCCTGCTTTAAAATAAAAATTTTCAAAAAAATTAAGCCCTTCAATCATCTTTTTTCATAAAACAAAAAAAGAAAGCAAAGGGCTCTTTAACTCTACAAGTCTATAATCCTCGACACAAGTTGCTATATCTATTTTAATCCACCTGCTGCCTCAGTATATCAATGGGCATGACCTTTGCTATTTTTACCCTCACCAGCAATCTTGAAAACAGGAACACCAGCAGCAGTATGACAAATGTGGAAAGCACACTGTTTAAGCTCAAATCAAGGCTCATGGCAAAGTCAATATCCTTTGTGGCTGCACTCATCAAGCTGTCCATAGTAAATTTTGAAAGGGGAACCCCTACAATGAATCCAACCAGAAATGATATATAGTTGAACCCAAGAACCATCTTAAATATGCTGTTTTCCCTGTATCCCAACATCTTCAAAATCCCTATATTTTTCCTGTTCTCGTTGAGCGTCAAATTGGACAGAACGTATACGATCAAAAGTGCAAGTATTGCTGCCATGAGCGCCATGACGCCGATGGTTTTTGAAAGGTCCTGAGCCGACGTCTTAATGGTAGTAATCAGTTCAGACTTGGTATAGCTCTCAAAAAGCGAATCTTCAGGTATATCCACCTTATCCTTTGAAAATATCCCCACATACTCACTGCTGCCATAGCCAAACAGCCTGTTAAAGCTTTCAAGCTCCATGTATCCATTATTGCCAACTGGCAAGTCTGCAATCCTGTAGACTTCTAAAGCATATTCCTCGCCTGTAAACTTGTTTCTTACCTTAATCTCGTCCCCTTCACTGACTCCCAGCTTGTTTGCAAGAGGCTTTGAAATGATGAGCTTATCCGAGACAGAAATCTCTTTCCCCCTTGTATCATACAGCTTTATCATTTCGGAATCGCCCTTGATGCCATATATCATGACGCTTGCTTTTGTGCCTTCGACATCAAAAGCCAAAAGGTTATAAGGCTCTGCAAAGTCGGGTATCTCTATCTCAGGATGTTCAGATATAGAGTTTAACATATAGAGATAGTCATACTTGAAATAGTCAGAATAAGCTTTCTCAATGCCAACGATAACAGAATCCTTTGCCGTCATACCGTACATCATGAGTATCGTTGAGAACACAATGCCTATAACTAAAATGAGTTCCCTTGCAATGTGCCGCCAGCCGTATTTCAGCATGACCCTGGTTTTAAACTCAAACCGGTCAAAAAACTTTATGGTGGGAAGTTTGCTAAACTTTATCTCATCAACGCCATGTAGCATCTGGATGATGGTTAGCTTAAAAAAGCCTTTTAGCGCAAGATACCCTGCAAGGAATATGAATACAGCCGGAAGGAATAGGGCCACAAGCACATGCCGCCAAGGCAGGAAATTCGTTATCTTGGGTAGGGTAAAAAATGACCTGTAAAACTCGGCAAAGGGTGCTGCCTCCAAATACCCAAGCAAAACTCCAATAATAGAACCAAAAAGCCAAATATACAGCGGGAATTTCATGAAAACTTTAAAGACGTCCTTTTGCGTATATCCCATTGAATACAGCGTACCAATTTCAGCGTGCATTGTGTTAATTACCCTTCTCATCACGATGAAGAGTATAAACGATGATACTATTATTATGAATAAGCTTATGGGCAGCGTTATCCTCTTGGCATTCTCAACCTTCATCTCTGTATAAATTATCCTGGGATTTTGATCCCTTTCAACAAACTTCAACAGCCCCCAATTGGAGTTTATAAAGCTCTTTAGATCTTCGACATCAACTTCACCTTTGTAGCTATAATAATATACATGTGAGGCAGGGAACAGCTTCTGCATGTCGCTTTTCGGCATCATAACAACGCCAAATCTCTCGGGGTCGGGGAGAAAGTCCTGATCGTTTTTTATGATGTAGATGTAGTCGGGAAGATAACCCACTCCACTTACCTTAAATGTTTGCCCTGATATAGAAATCTCATCGTTTATTTTATAGCCGTGGGCTTTAAAAAAGCTGGGGTCTAGCAACACTTCCCCCTCTTGGGGCATTTCTCCCATGCCTATATAAGGCTTGTTTATTTTTTCTGAGATGGAAAAAATCCTCAAAGTTACTTCATCCTGCTGAACCTCATAAAACAATCTTTGCTCAAGTGTAATGCCGAATTTGTTATTCAAGAGGCCTTCATCTATCTCCTTAGAAGTAATAAAATAGCCATCTTCCTGTACGTAGTCCTTGATAAAAATTTCATAATTCTTGCTTATATCATCCATCGATACAGCAAAAAGGGTATACGTCATGGATGCAATGGCCACAAGCATTATAATGGAGAAGAATTGCAGAAAATCCCTCCTGATGGTCCTTAAAGGTATCTTTTTAATTACCATTACCAGGTCACCTCCTGGGCAGAAATCTTCTGAGCGTTCTCATAAAACTCAACAAGCCTGCCCGACCTCAACCTCAGCGTTGCGTCAGCCATTTTTGAAATGGCAAGGTTGTGGGTAATAATTAAAATAGTAGTCCCAAACTGTCTGTTTACATCTTCCAATAACTTTAATACAAGCTTGCTGCTTTCATAATCTAATGCGCCGGTGGGCTCATCACATAGGATCATCTGGGGATTTTTCACAACCGCCCTGGCTATGGCCACTCTCTGCTGTTGTCCGCCCGATAGCTCAAATGGAAATTTGTCCTTCTCAGAGTACACATCCATCATCTTAAGCACCGTATCGACATCCAGAGATTTTTTACTCAAAGACGCGCTTGCCAGCACATTCTCATAAACCGTAAGCCCGTTTATGAGGTTGTAGAACTGAAAGACAAATCCGACGTAATCCCGTCGGTAGTCAGCAAGCCTTTTTTGGTCCATTGCCGTTATCTCTTTGTCATCCACAAAAATTTTACCCTCTTCTGCCCTATCGAGCCCCCCGAGAAGGTTAAAAAGTGTGGTCTTTCCGGAACCTGAAGGGCCAATTACGGTGTATATTTTGCCCCTTTCAAGCTCAAAGCTCACCTCGTTAAGTGCCCTAATCTCATTTTTGCCCAGCCTGTAAATCTTGGAAACCTTTTCGGCCCTCACAAACATAGTTTCATCTCCTTTTTCAAATTGTTTTTATTACATTATAATTATGACTCATGAGTCATATGACTGTCAAGTCATTTTTATTTTTTGGCAACCCCTTCTTTTAGGAGTTTGACAAACTGGCCGAGGGTTTCTCTAAAATATCCCACATCAATATCCAGGGTAGTTGAAGACTGGCTAAGCGCCTTTTCGATCACAAACTTCTTCATAAAAAAACCGGCACCCTCTAGGAAAATGCTTATCAGCAGTGGCGACACATCATCCCTTATATACCCCTGTTGTTGGTTGTACTTGATAACTTCCAATAGAAAATCCCTTGACTGCCTTAAAAATTTCTCGTTTATCTCATCCTTAAAAGGCGAGTCATGGGAAAAAAACGCCCTTTCAAGGAGCATGTACTCATTTCTCATTTCTTTCATGGCAAGCCACACACCCTCAAGTGAATTTTCGTAGTAATCCAGTATATTGGTGTGCGCCATATCCAGCTTCTCAAGAAGCTTCAAAAACCTTTGATAGGCAATTTCAAGAGCATAAAAGTACATCTCCTTCTTGTTCTCAAAATACTGATACATGCTCCCTTTTGCAACATCGCTTTCCTTTGCAATCTCCGATACATCAACGTTATAATAGGGTTTTTGTGAAAAATGCTTTATGAGAACATCAGTGATGCGCTGTCTTTTTTCTTCCGGAAGATTCAAAAACGTCTGCTTTGGCACCATAATCACCTCAAACTCGTCAATAACTTTCTTACCGGCTAAATGATAATATCTTCTACCCGAGAAACTCTCAACTCAATAAATTGAGGGGGATTACTGCCCCCTCGCGCTCCCCCTATCCCTAACACCCAAATCTGGACTACCTTGTTTCATGGACAATCCTTTATTTATAGCGTCTTGAATTATCCTATGGCAACACTTCCCCCAAGGGTTATTCTTTATACAGCAACTGTTTTTCATCGCTCCTGTAATCTCCACAACATCCTCAACTGTTTTTGCACCATGTCTTATTACGGCATCTATTACCTGCTCCTCTGTAACCTTGCTACAGTAACATGCATATTTGGGATAAGCATCTTTTTTAAACCATATGGGCACTTTCACTTGCTGCTTATCAAATTTAATCCCTGATTTTGAATTATAATAGACGATATCGCATTCTTCATTTGTGCATATATAATAATCCATATCTCCAACTAATTGCATAAGATCATCAATTACCAAATGTTTAACCGTAATATTTTTCACTTTGATCCCTGATGTTTTACATATAGGACATGTATTGTAATTACCCACTTTGTGAGAGAGTTCTGCATCTTCACAATAACTTACCATTTTAAATATTGCCTCCCCAAGCACACGTGTTAAGCACAGCTGTTGTTATCATCATGATTATAGTCATTTGGTATTACACAACAATCTGAACTACTTTTTGGTAATATCACTCCACAGTGACGCTCTTTGCAAGGTTTCTGGGCTTATCCACGTCACAGCCTTTGGCCACAGCCACATAGTACGCATACAGTTGAAGGGGTATGACCACTAAAACAGGCGCCAAAATGTCGTATACCTTTGGTATATATATTACTCTATCTGCTTCCTTTTCTATCTGGGTATCGCCTTCCATGGTAACGGCTATTACAAAGGCACCCCTTGCCTTCACTTCCTTTATATTGCTCAATGTCTTTTCAAACAGTCCCTTTTGGGTGGCCAAAGCAACCACTGGCGTACCCTCTTCTATTAACGCTATAGTACCATGTTTGAGTTCTCCTGCAGCATAGGCTTCCGAGTGAATATACGAGATCTCCTTAAGCTTTAGTGAACCCTCCATTGCAACAGCATAGTCCAGTCCCCTACCCATATAGAATATGCTGCTGGCATTGAATGTTTCATCCGCACACCTCTGAATAACCTCTTTATCATCGAGTATCTTCTGAGCCAGTTCCGGCAATCTCTTTATTCCCTCAATTATCCGTCGGTATTCATCAGCCGATATCCTTCCCAGCTTGTCGGCAAAATCAAGCGCCATCATATACATGCATAAAAGCTGGGTGGTATACGCCTTGGTGGAAGCCACGGCAATCTCAGGCCCTGCCCATGTGTACACCACATGGTCGGCCTCCCTGGACACCGTACTGCCCACTACATTGGTAACGGCGATCACCTTGGCACCCACCTTTTTGCACATCCTCATGGCAGCCAGAGTATCAGCCGTTTCGCCCGACTGGCTTATGATGATTACTATATTATTCTCATCTATCAATGGGTCCTTGTATCTAAATTCCGAAGCAATTTCGACGTCCACCGGTATCCTGGCCAATTTCTCAATCACATACTTGCCCACCACGCCCGCGTGATATGCCGTTCCACAAGCGATAATGATAATCTTCCCTGCCTTTTCAAGCTGTTCCTTCGTGATATTCAAATCGCTCAAGTTTACCTTTCCATCTACAATGCGGGAAGCCATAGTATCCCTCAATGCCTTGGGCTCCTCATGTATCTCCTTTATCATAAAATGCTGGTATCCGCCCTTTTCAGCCGATTCCACATCCCATGTGACTTCAAACAATTCCTTTTGTACCTTATTCCCATACTGATCTATGACCTCTACTCCATCCCTGCGTATTAGAGCTATTTCTCTGTCTTCTAGTAAGTACACCTTCCTGGTATATTTCAATATGGCCGGGATGTCAGAAGCTATATAATTTTCGCCATCCCCCAGGCCTATCACCAACGGGCTATCCTTGCGCGCAGCCACCATGCAATCGGGATGATCCTTTGCAATAACTCCCAGGGCATAAGAACCCTCTATTTTATCCAATGCCTTTCTTACCGCTTCCACAAGGTCACCACAATAATAGTAATTAATCAGATGGGCAACCGCCTCTGTATCGGTCTCTGACACAAAGACATACCCTTCCCTTTGAAGCCAATCCTTAAGCTTCATGTAATTCTCTATGATGCCATTGTGGACTATTGCAATCTCTCCCGACTGGTTGGTATGGGGATGCGAGTTGATATCAGAAGGTTCACCATGTGTAGCCCACCTAGTATGCCCTATCCCTAACGTTCCCTGAAGCCGATTAGGATCTACTCTCTGCTCCAGTACTGTTAATCTTCCCTTTGCCTTGCTGATATTTATACAATTTCCATCATGAACCGCCACACCTGCCGAGTCATAACCTCTGTATTCTAGCCTCTTTAACCCTTCAATCAGAATGGGCAAAGCCTGCTTATCTCCTATATATCCAACAATACCACACACTGCATACTCCTCCTGTCGTTATAGTAAAGTACCTTTACGCCTCCACAGCATATACAGTTTATCACGTATGTATTTTACCATATGAGGTACTTGAAATACAATTTCCAAAAATCCAGATTTCGTTTACGTGAAAATAATTCATCATCTCAAGAGCCAATGCAGGGTCACCCTCCCACGGTTAGTAGTTTACCCTGGAAAGAAGTAAACATCAAAGATGATTTACCCACCATAGACGATTTCACTGAAGTACTTGCCCAAAATATCCACAACATCCCCATCTATACGATTATATCTCACCTGCTCCCTCAACATATCCATGGTCTCCTTCTCGCCGTAACCAGCTCTATAGGGTCTATCCTCAGTTATAGCCCCCACCATATCGGCTACGGCCATCACCCTGGCTCCCAGATCCAATTCGCCGGCAGTCAGGTGAAAGGGATAGCCGCTCCCGTCCAGGCGCTCATGATGAAAAGCCGCCCAGTCCCGCACCTTGTCCATCACATTGAGCCGATTGATCAGGCAGTAAGTATAATATGAGTGCTGCTTGACTACCCGATACTCCCCCTCGGTCAACCTTCCTTGCTTATGTAATATGGTATCAGGTACAGCAAGCTTGCCTAAATCATGAAGCAACCCTGCTATCTCCATAAAAAATAAATCCTGCCCTCTCATGCCACAAAACCCTGCCAATCTCACAGCTATTGATGCTATACGTTGGGAATGCTGCGCTGTAAATGGGCTCTTTCTATCTACAATTCTTGCACAAAGATGAGAAAACTGTCGCACGTCATTTGCATCCATCTTGATGTCCAACGAGGGAAAGGAGATATGCTCCACTACCGGTTGATACTCATTTACAATGTCCAGCCAAAATGACTCTTTTTCAGCCAAATCAACAAAAACCTCGACCAGCTGGGGATTAAACATAAAACCCTTATAGCTCAAAATTGTATTCACAATATTATCCACCTGTTCCAGCACAAGCCTGCCAGGCTTGATCAGCACCTCTATCCTATCAGCCAAATGGATAATTTGAGCCTCCAAGGGGACATCTTTCAAACCGTTCAGTATTTCAGAATAATCGGAGTGGTGATAAAGGATAAAAGGCTTGATACTTTTAAGCAGGTCTACCGTTTCAACCAGTTCAGCGCCGTCGCGACAGTGGGGCCACAAGACTTCTCTATCCAAGCGAAATTCCCTTGCTTTTTCCTTCACCCTGAAAGATTCGATACCTATGTCATGTAGGTACGACGCAATCACAACGTCAGTTGGGTCATGCCCCGGCTTTACCTTTTCAAACAGTCGGAAAGCGATGTATGCTACCCTCTGCCCATGATGATGTGACCCTCTCTCCATAAGGTCCACAGCACAAGCAAGCATTTCTGCAAAATCCAAAAGGTTAGCCGTAAATTCCAAAATATCACCCCATTCTTTTATACGGTATCCTCAAGCAGCATATACAGCTGACGTTTAGCCTCTTCCAAAGTAACAGGTATACTTACACCATAACCTTTCTCCTTGAGAGATGAAAACAGCTCAACCAAGATAGGCGACTCAAGATGTGCCTCTTCAAGTACATCCTTCCGAACAAATACCTCACTTGGGCTTCCCTTGGCAACTATCTTGCCATCGTATATTACGTACACCGTATCGGCAATATAGGGTACAATGTTTACATCATGAGTGGTAATAATCAGGGTGGTACCATTTTCCCGGTTCAAATGATTCAGCAGGTCCATTATCTCCTTTTTAGAAGCAGGATCCAAGCCATCAAACGGTTCATCCAATATCAAAAGCCTGGGAGACATAACTATAGCGCCGGCCAGCGCTACTTTCTTTTTCTGACCACCACTCAAATAATGGGGTATCTTGTAAAGTATATCCTCAATTCCAATCTTCTTTGCGACAGCCATCACACGTCTTTCCACTTCTTCCCTGGTAAGCCTCTCATTCCTGGGCGTAAAGGCAATGTCATCATATACCGTCGGCCCTATAATCTGCTCATCAACGTTCTGGAAAACCACACCGATATATCGGCGCACCTGTCGGAAATGCTTATGCGGCTCTAATCCCATCACTTTAACCGAACCTTCGACTGGCGCCAATAGCCCCAGGATATGTAAAAGCAGCGTAGTCTTGCCAGCACCATTAGGCCCTAAGATGGCCACCCTTTCTCCCGCCTTTACAACGAAATCCAATCCGCATAAAGCCACCTGAGTGTTATCCGGGTAGATATGCCTTATGCACTTTACTTCCACCAAAGCTTCCACGATATCACCGTCCCTACCAAGACAAATAATGAAATAGCTATGACTATACCATCAGAATAGTCAAGCTTCCACCATCTTCGTTTTATCGGAATACCTCCATCATATCCCCTGAGCAGATATATTTTGTACATCCTTTGGCTCATTTCAAATGAATGTAACAAAATCAGGCCGACTACCGCCGCCATATTTTTAATATTCATGACCATGTTAAAAGGGTGGTATCCTCCTTTTATTTTTATGCTGCGAAGAAGGTTATCCACCTGGTCAATTAAAATAAAAAAAGAGCGATATGTAAACAGGAATATATCAACCAGCAGCCCGGGCAAATACGTCGACAAAAATGCAAACACCTCAACCCAGGGCGTGGTAGCCAGCAAAAACAGCGTCACAAGGGCAGCCCCTATACCTTTAAACATAATTAAAAGCCCTGACGTCCATGACTCCTGAAACCTGAAGGCAGCAAAAAGTAAGCTGAAAAAGGCCGGATAAAGGAGCAGATGTAATATTTCCTTAAACCGTACTCTGGCCATCATGTACAAAATTAGCAAAACGGCTATTAATATCCCTATCGAGATGACGTCGTTGCCGCCAATGACCACCCCAAGAAAGCACAGCGTCATCAACATCTTATAGGGCACACTCGCACGGTGAAACAAACTAGTACCATTGCTAGCCATATAATCCATTACTGCCAAGTGCATTTTTTCACTCCTACCTTTTCTCACCCGACGTAGGGTTTATTATATCTGGCCGTACCTTCATAAAGAAGTTCACAATCAAAGCCGTTACCAAACATTCAAGTACAATGCCTATAAGCAACACGGCTAACACAGCAGACCATCCTGCCAAGGTCACTTTCCCAAATCCATACTCTCTATCGTCTTGGTGTGACTCCTCTAGCTCAAGCTGGTCAGCACCCCCCTCATGAGCACCCCCCTCATGAAGGTGTTCCCCATGTAAAATGCCTTCTCCTGACTGTATATTTACCACTCCAATCAAACTTAAAAACAGGATCATAAGGGCTGTGGACAGCAGAAGGGCCATAGCCGTCGATACAACGCTTGAAGGGATACTCCCAAGTCTGGCTTTCAACAAATTAAATGCAGTCCCACCAACCAACGCCTCAAGCCCTATAATCAGTGTATTTAACCCCACGGCGGTAATCCCTCCGTGTCCTAAAAGGGCCAGGATGAAATTTGCCACAAAAACCACCACAAACCCTGGACCTGGACCTAACAGAATACCAGCCAATGCAGCAAAGTTCATATGAAAAGGTATAAACCCTAATGGCACAGACATGGTGATCAGCATAACAGCCGCCATCATTGCCATCTCGGGTATTCTGTTACGCACTGCTTGTGCATTCACTCTTTTCAGCAGGATAAACGCTAGAACTAGACTGACTATGTATCCCAAGACCCACCAGAAAGTGGGGATTACACCATCTGGCAAATGAATATGGCTCATCAAAAGCCCTCCTCTACCCTTTTATAAGGCTTATTGCAAATAATTTGCATTTTGCTCTACCATTATATGTCTCGCATTCTAGTTTGTCAAGTAAAACATAGATTATAACCAAAAATTTCAATCAGTACAAATTATACAAATTTTTTGCTCATTTTTATAAAATCTTGCAATATACGAAAACTCAGCAAAGAGTGTATAATTATATTATGTATTTTATAATGCTCATAATAGACAACGACATAATATTTTCAATATACGATGCAACAATTGATGTTGGCTGAAAGGAGAGCTATGACAGTGCAAGCATTAGAATACCAAGAAAGGCTGGATGACCTCGAAGAAGTACTCTCCATATTAAGGCGGAAAAACAGGTCAGGCCGTCCCCGCGCTTTTTTATGGAACAAGGTAAGCGACGAGATACACAGACAGATATTATACATGGCAGCCCAGGAGCTCAATCTCCCCAGCCCTCGCTTCATTGCCTCCAAAGACCTTGAAAAGCACAAATTCAAATTTTTGGATAATCAACCGCTAAATGGCTTGTATTCGTATTATAAAAACAGGGTCCCCAGAAAAGAAGGCGTACATGTAATTACCAATATATGCGACCAGCTGGGCATACCACCGGTATCAGAAGATGAATGGATTAAATATATAGGCACGCACAACATTTTCTCCTGGGATAATATCCCAAAAGAGGCAAAGAAAAAGATATTGCTTATGGCCTGTCAAGAACTGGGATATCCCCATCCCATTTACATCAAAAACGACGATTTTTCGCATAGGTTCAAGTTTTTAAACGGGAAAACCCTTACAGGGTTTTATAATTACTTCAAGAACCTCTCACAAGACATAAGGGGAAGCGTCATAAAAAACATGTGCGACATGCTAGACATCGAAATCACCGAACAAGACTGGATTTCCTATATTACCGATCCTTCAATAACCATTTTTTGGGACATCATTCCCCACAAAATAATAAGAGATATACTGTTTAAGGCTGCACGAAAGTTTGGATACTCCAACCCCAGGATGATGTCATCCGATGACCTAAAAGTTGGGCTCGATTTCTTAAACGGCATGTCGCTTTACAGCTTTGCCTCTAGGTTTTTTGGTTTAAACAGGGGTGGTATGCGCAGCATCGATTTCATATGCGACGTCTACGGGGTACCAGAGCTAACTTTTGAAGAATGGCTGCACTTTATCTCTCATCAAAAGAATTTTAAATGGGAGGCCATACCAAAGCCTTACCTGGCAAAAATATTGTTTATGAAAGCCTCGGAAGAAGGTAAGAGCAATCCACGAATGCTCAAGGCAGAAGATTTCTCCAAACCCGCCTTCTTTTTGAACAATAAAACCCTAGCAAGCCTGTACGCCTACTACAGCATTCTGGCCTTCAATAGCGGTAAAGACACGGTGACCTATATGTGCGACAACCTGGATATACCGCAACTGAATATCGATGAATGGGTATCACAGGTTGGCGAGCCCAACTCCAAAGTGACGTGGGAATCAATCCCTAAGGAAATTACCAGGGAAATACTATACATGTGCGCACACGAGCTGGGGCTTAAAAGTCCGCGGCTCATGGGATACAAGGATTTTTGCCTCACCAAATTCGAGTGCCTGAATGGAAAGACGCTGTCCGGGCTTTATGCATACTACAGCCTTAGGATGCCTTCCAACGAGATGCCGATAGTACAATATATATGCGACTCACTAGGGATAGAAAAACTGACGGTCAATGAGTGGATAGAAATGATAGCCAACTGCAACATGTGCAGGTGGGAGAGCGTACCCTTGAAGGTCCAGCGAGAGATAATCATGCGAGCAGCCATCGAAATGAAGGTATTTCATCCCAGGCTCATGGGAACCAAAGAATTCGACTCGGTAGAACTCAAATTCTTAAACAACAAAACTTTAAGTGGGCTATATTACCACTATGCTGCCAAACTCGATGACCCGGAACAGCAAGTAACCGAGTTTATATTCAATACCCTGAACATCCCAAGAATCGACATAAACCCCAAAACTGGAAGATTGGCCACCGCTGACAATATATCCCACCGTAAGTATTTTGACAGCCTGGCCAACATAAAGGCATTAGTCAACGAATATTTAAAGAGGTTTGACCTTGAAAGCCTTTGCAGAAAACACACATTCATTAAAAATGCTAAAAAGGCCGGCATATACAAAAAAGGCCTGGTCACCGTCCTGGCACCCATGAACCGGAAGCAATATCTGGACTTCCTTTACGAGATATTAAAAGCTGTACCCAGAGATTGGCTTGGCCTTAGAAAACCCCGTAAAGGAGACTACAGGTTACTGAAAAGCGACCTTTATAAGCTGGCTGGCATTAAAGAATTCACCGAAGAACCGGTTACCAAGATAAATTTCGCAAAACCCGAGCTGGTACAGCTTAAAGATAAAAAAGCGGTAATTGAGGAACTCAATGTCTATAAGAAGCTTCTTGACATAAAAATAAGGAAATTTCATGACATGAGGTGCATTTTCCTAGTGGAATTCGGTGATTCATTCATATTCCAGATAGAAGCATCCTTGTTCCCTGGAGAAGTTATCATGTCGAATACGGGATATGAGTTTGAAGTCGTTGAATGCCGGGAGCGTAAAACCAATGAAGGTTATATCATAGAACTTCGGCCTTTAGAGCCAGTTACTGAAGATGAAGTAGCCAACATTAAGACCTTTACCAGGAGCTCCAATGACGCCATACTCCTAAACTATCTTGAAAACCTAACGCGCCAGATAGAAGACGATACCCTCTCTCCCCTTATGGCAGTAGTATTGGGACTCAGGAAGGAAGCACCCTTGTCATGGGAAGATTTAGGTGTAATTCCTGACCACGCCTATTACAATAAGAGCCTGCTGTCCAATCAAGCACAAAAACAAGCAGTAGCTCTGGCGTGTGCTTTGGATGGCATCAACCACGTGCTTGAAATAGTGCAGGGGCCACCAGGCACAGGCAAGACTACCTTGATAAAGGAGATTGCTTTGCAGTATTACCACGCTGGCAAGAATGTACTCATACTCGCCAAGACCAACGTGGCTGTGGATAATATACTTGAAAAGCTGATAGAGGATAAGGTACGGGTACTGCGCACCGGGAACAACATAGAGTTTAAATCCACACTACCCTATGCCCCTGCCGTCTCAACATCCAACCCAACTTATATGGCCAGGCTAAGAGGCACTAACAAGATTGTACTGGGCACTCCACTGGGCTTTTACCTGGACAGAAACATGGAGCCCGAAAACTATGATATAGTGATCATAGACGAGGCCTCACAACTAGACGTGCCTGAGTCGCTCTTTAGCCTGGGCTTTGCAGACAAGGCGGTCATCATTGGTGACCACATGCAAATACCGCCCTTTCCCATTCAGAACGAGGTTCTTTTAGAATACGATCCTCACATAGACCTTTACACCAGCGAGGAGCTGCAAAAAAGCCTTTTTGAAAAGCTTATAACCGACAAAAACAGGTTCAACTCGGTATTTCTGGATATAAACTACCGTACTGAAAATCCAAAGATGGTATCGTTTATCTCAGAGCTCATATACGACGGAAGGCTTTATCCTAACACCGATTCGCTGTATTACAAGATACCACAACAAGAAAGAAGCAGGTTATTCCCGGACAGCCCTATAGAAATCATTGATACATCGGAGTTTTTGGACCCTCATACCCGCGCCGAGACCGAAGAAAACTCTACCTACTACAACATGAGCGAGGCCATGTTATCGGTCAAAAAGGTCCTGGACCTGTTAAAAGCAGGCGAAAACCTGGAGGATATATGCATAATCACACCCTACAAAGCTCAAACCGAAAAATTAAAGGAGGTATTTAAAACCAACGCAAAGTATTTTTCCAGTTTTAACTGTTCCCTAGAAGATTTTATACAGCACAACATCTACACCATCGATTCCTTCCAGGGCCGCGAACAGGAAAATGTCATAATAAACTGGGTTAGAAGCAATTACAGCGGACCGGGCACATATACCCGCACCGGCTTTTTGAGGGATTACCGCCGAATAAACGTAGCGCTGTCCCGTGCCAAAAAGCGGCTTATACTGATAGGCGACTTCGCCACGCTAACCAAATCGGAAAACATGAGGGTTCAGTATATATTCTCCAAAATAAAGAGCATAAACAGAGAAGAAAAAATTGTATTATAACTCTTAAAGCTGGCAATATTAATTAGAGAAAAAATTCTGATGCAAAAGGAGTTGATGGGATGGATCGCTTGGCCCTTATTCTAGTGATAATAGGAGCCCTGAACTGGGGACTTGTGGGTCTATTCCAGTTTGATCTGGTGGCAACTTTATTTGGTGGACGTGACACGCTACTAAGCAGGGTCATATACACCATAATAGGCGTTGCAGGGGCGTATTGCATAAGCTTTCTCTTTCGTGAAAGAGAAAAAGCAGCACAGAGATAATATAACAAAAAAGCAGGGCAGAAACTCTGCCCTGCTTTTTAATTTCGTAGTGTATGGTTATTGTTGACCAGCCATTTGTCTCTGTTGTTGTTCTATCATTTTCTTTACCATGTTACCGCCAATTCTACCTGCATCCTTAGCCGAAATATTGCCATTGTAACCCTGCTGGAGGTTTATGCCTAACTGACCGGCTATCTCAAACTTCATCTGGTCCAAAGCTTGTTTAGCCTCGGGAACCAGCTTTCTGTTTCTGCTGGTACCAGTATTGTTGTTTCGGTTTTGGTACTGTTGTATCATTTAATTTCACCTCCCGTCTACCCTTAGTATTTCACGGGAATGTAAAAAATAAACGGCTTCATCTCTATTGCCTTATATTAACAGGTCTAGAAGGTTCAGAGATCTCGCTTAGAGCCTCACCTGCTTCCGAAACGAAGCGATATCTGGTAGCAATATCCCCTATTGAAACCATCCCCACCAACCTATCGTTTTGTACAACCGGCAACCTGCGAATTTTGTGCTGGGACATCAATTCCGCTGCCTCTTCCACCTCCATACCTGGGCTTGCACACACAACCTCCTTGGTCATTATCATCCTTACAGGAGTGGTCTTGGGATCTCCACCGTTGGCAATGTTTCTTACCACGATGTCTCTATCGGTTAAAATGCCTACTACCTTGCCATCTTGTTGGCAAACAGGAAGAGCACCCACGTTATGAATCTGCATCAGCTTACATGCATCCATTACCGTATTGTCCGGTCCTACAACGGCAACCTGTGTAGTCATTATATCACGCAGCTCCATAGTCTACCTCCATTCCCTAAATCTAATTTATTCTGATCCATCTCCTTTAGTTTCTCACAGATTAAATGCAATTATTCTGTTTAAACCTTCAAAATAGATGAATTAGCGATCAAAGTTTTAAATTCTCGACATCTTACGCATGTCTACATTCAGGAGCTGCAAATCCATTCAGGTTAAAAGTCAAAATAATGATTTTTCTGAAATATTCACATTATCCACAGAGTTATCCACAGTTCTTGCTCAATTAAGTTGACCATTCCCATCAGATGTTCACATTATCCACACTTTTATTGACCACATTATCCACACTGTATACGGTCGTTCACAATGTTGGAAAAGCTGGGCTCTACAGTCAGATACAGGTCATGGAAAACTCCCTTCATAAGCCTGTAATAGGCCGCACAGGCTATCATAGCAGCATTATCGGTACAAAGCACCGGTGAAGGATAATATACTTCAAAACCGCATTCCTCGGTCTTTCGCTTCATATATTCCCTTAATAAAGAATTGGCAGCTACACCACCCGCCAGGGCTATTCTAGTCACCCCTATTTTTTGAGCCGCCTTGATTGTCTTATCTACCAAAACATCCACTACGGCCTGCTGAAAGCTGGCAGCTATGTCTGCCACGCTGTAACTTTGGCCGTGCTGCTCCAGGTTGTTGAGATAGTTGAGCACCGCCGTCTTGAGCCCGCTAAAGCTGAAATCGAAATTCTCCTCTTCCATGTATGCCCTTGGAAAGTATATTGTTTCAGGATCTCCCTGCTTTGCTACAGCATCAATAGCCGGTCCTCCAGGATAGCTCAATCCCAAAGCCCTGGCCACCTTATCATAGGCCTCTCCAGCCGCATCATCACGGGTTTGCCCTATGAGGCTGTATTCCCCATAGTCTTTTACCCATACCAGATGGGTATGTCCTCCCGATACCACCAGACAAAGGAAAGGCGGCTGAAGGTTGGGATGTTCAATATAATTTGCGCTTATATGACCCTCGATGTGGTCCACCCCTATAAGGGGGATGCGAAGGGCGTAAGCCAGCGCCTTAGCGATGGACATTCCCACCAGCAAGGCCCCCACCAATCCAGGCCCAAAAGTAACGGCTATGCAGTCCAGCTGCTCAAACCCTATCCCCGCCTCCTCTAGCGCCTCATCTATGATGGGGCTTATGGTCTCCACATGTTTACGTGAAGCTATCTCAGGTACCACGCCACCGTATTGTCGGTGGAGTTCAATCTGAGATGAAATTCTGTTGCTGAGCACTGTACGCCCATTTTTTACGACCGCCGCCGACGTCTCATCACAGGAAGTCTCTATGCCAAGAATCAGTATATCATTTTTACGTCTAAGTTCTTCTACTTTGCTCCTCATCTCTTCAAAATAGGTCATAACCGCTTACCTCCTTAAAAATCAATTTAAAAATACTGTAACACTCTAGTAAGTCATACATAACATGATATTGAAATAAAATAAGGGAGTGATGAAGCGTGTCAAACCTTTTACACTTTTTTGGTGGCGATAATTCCATACTCATACTTATCCTGCTGTTCTTGTTACTGAGTGGAGGCAATTTCTTCCATGATGACGACTTCGAACTATTGATCATCATCCTTGTCATATTGTTCCTGTTTTCAGGCGGTTTCAGGACTTTCAGCAGTGAAAACTAGTCCAAAGAACCTACTCTTTTAACGACAGTTACTTGCGTTTGTGTGACCTCTGCAATAAAAGCTGGAGTAAGGCCTCCTAAATCTCATTTCAACCATATAATGCTAAGGGATAGGGCTTTAAGAAAAAGCCCTATCCCCCTCCTCGTTTTACCCTGTTTATCAATAAAAATGCGCTCCCCAGCAACAACCCCGTAATTAGCATTCCCAAAATAAAATGCGTAACTATCCTGACCACTATATCGTAAAAAAACTGCTCCGGAACCATCTGTATAAGTATATCAGTCTCGGGATCCAGCAACCATAAGTCGTTATCAAAGAAAATATAGTGGAAATAGTTCCAATAAGAGGTAAAGTCTTGACTGATGAGTACCACCAAAATACCACATACTACAGCTAAAAAGGCTAAAAAAAACAAATAAGCTTTAAATAACCACCTGGTCATGTCCTTTCTGGTAAGCACATACAGCACAAATACCAGGACAACCAACATGGCAATCAAAATATTGCGCAATATGTATCCTCTTATAAACAAATCCCTAACATCCACCATATGAGCCATCTCGCGCTCATTGAATACATACCTCTCGTGACCATTGATGACGGCCTTGATGTTCAAATCAGGCCTTTGACCCTTTATGTATGCTAACAACGCCTGCGTAACCCCCATTAGTTCTTTTTGGGAGATACCTATAGCTTCAGGGCGCTTCAGTTTTTCATACTCGATACTGTAAAATCCAATGTCAAAGGCGGAAATCTCTATACATGTAAGCAACATTATAAAAGCAAACAAAATTACACACGCCGCTGAAACAAAAAGTGCCACTGCTCTCGACTTCCTTAAATTGACCATTTTATATCATTCCCCCTGTTTTAAACCCAGCGCACGGCTTATGCTAAAATTCCACATTATGACAGCATCTTCGTCGTTATCGCTGTAATATCCCTTTCTCACACCCACCTCAACAAAACCCAGCTTTTTATACAAACTTTGTGCAGCTATGTTGGAAGCCCTGACCTCCAGCGTCATCTTATCTATGCCCATTCTGTAAGCCTCCATCATCAAAGCCTTGAGTAGTGCCTGGCCTATTCCCTTCCTGCGAAAAAGAGGATGCACCGCTATGTTAGTTACATGAGCTTCATCAACGATAAGCCACATTCCTGCATACCCTAACACATTACCATCCTGCTCAGCTACCACATACCGGGCACATTTGTTCTTTTCCACCTCCAACACAAAGGACTGCCTGGACCATGGAACAGAAAAGCACATCTTCTCTATCTCCCACACCGCATCGACGTCATCAGATTTAATTGGGCGAACGACGTAATCCACTAACAATCGGCCCCCTTTGCTAGCGCTTCCCAAATCTCTGTTCAGCCTGCGATTTACGCAGGTAAAAAGGTTGTAGCTCCCAATAAGTTTGGGTATCCCCTGTCAACGCTCTCTCAAGAGCCAGCCATGCTATAGAAGAAGCCCTTTGCAAAGCATGGGTGGGAGGAACAAAAATCGCCCTACCTCCCATTTGTGCTTCTATAATGCTCCTGTAAGCAAATATTCCATCGCCACAAAAGTGGACAGGCTCATCCCACTTGCCGAGCAACTCTATCAATTTCTCTACAGATACAGCTAAATACTCTTCAAGCCGCTTAAGCCCATTTTCGCTCCATCTGTACACCGAAGTATACACCTGTGCACGCCTGGCATCCATTATGGGACAGATCAGCCCTTGGGCATATGCCAGGTTAAACGCCAGCCCATCAAGGGTTGAAACCCCAACCACCGGTTTCTTGAGCGCCTGAGCCAACCCTTTAACAGTGGCCACCCCAATGCGCAACCCCGTGAACGAACCAGGCCCATGGGCTACCGCAAATACGTCTATATCATTAAACGCCAATAGAGACTCTTCTAACACCTCTTCCACTATTGGCATCAATTTCATGGAGTGATTCCGTTCCTGGTTCAATATATACTCCGCAAGCAGCCTGTGCTCATCCACTATGGCCACAGAAATTACGGCCGAAGATGTCTCAACTGCCAAAACCCTCATATGCTTTCAAGCTCCTTTTCAACATTGGTATATCGGCTTCCTACTGCATCAACGGTAACTTTTCTGCTTTGGCTATTTTCACCCATCTCTATCCTCACGCTCAAGTGCTCCTGTGGGCAAAGGTATTCCAAGCGCTCAGGCCATTCCACTATGGTTACTCCATCACCGTAAAAAAACTCCTCATACCCCAGGTCCAGCACTTCGTCCGGTCCGCTCAACCGGTACAAATCAAAGTGATAAATTGGTACTTTCCCTTTATACGTATGCATCAAAGTATAAGTAGGGCTTGTGACCATATCCTGAGAGCCCAAACCCAGAGCAATACCCTTAGTAAAAACGGTCTTGCCAGCTCCCAAACCCCCATACAGTAGCACAATATCCCCTGCTTTGAGCAACCTACCCATCCTTATACCAAGTCTCACCGTTTCCTCCTCTGAATACGTCACAAACACCACCATAACGCATCATTCCTTGTAAAAATATTATCATGTTTTTATATTATAACCTTAAACGTTCTGTATAACAAGAACAGAGCAAAAATAAAAAATCCCCGTTTTATGCACAAACGGGGAACATCAAACTTACAGTTATCCTACCGGTGAAGAATAGGGGATACCTTTTTGTATATGAGAAGAGTAATTATAGAGACTAACACCGCCTTTATAACATTAAAAGGTATAACAGCATACACTATATACGTTTTTAGATCAACTATCGCTTTATTGGCCTGGGACATCATATTTAATATAGCATCCATGGAATACACCTTAGCATACAAGGGTATCAACACATAATAATTTGCCAGGGAAGCCAGCAGAGTCATGGTCACCGTACCCACTGCCATACCTATGAGCGCTCCCTTTTTAGTCTTATTTACCGAATATACCACCGATGCTGGAACCACAAATCCAATTCCCACGACGAAGTTTGCCAGGTTTCCAACCCCACCTGTCTCGCTTTTAAAAAGAAAATGAAGTAAATTTTTTATGAATTCGATTATAACCCCTGTCACAGGACCCATGGCAAACCCTCCAATGAGGGCAGGCACATCGCTCAAGTCAATCTTTAAAAACGATGGAAAAAGCGGAAGAGGAAACTCGGCAAACACCATGAGAACAAAGGCAATAGCTGAAAGCAATGAAATTTTGGTAATGTCTTGAACTTTGAAATTTAACCCTAAACCTGTGTTAAATTTCGCCTTAGTCATAAACCATTCTCCTCCCATATTGAAATTTTGTAAAATTAATTAAAAAAGCTCCCGACTATCTTTCGGGAGCTTTTCGTATGCGTGAACACAATAATACTATCTTCTCCCATCCAGACTTTAACTGTCGGCTCCGGAGTTTCACCGGATCAATCCCTCTCTCAGGGACTCGCGGGCTTTACCGCCGGTCGGGAATTTCACCCTGCCCCGAAGATAGCTAATCATCCAAAATTATATTCATTTGTTGACAATAATTATATCCGACCGTCAAAAGTTTGGCAAGTACTTTTTGTAGCCACCAAGCACTTTACAAAATCACATTTACAGCAACACCATGAGCAAGGGGATTGTGACGACAGACAGTGCTGTGGATATCCCAACAAACCTTGAAGCCAGCTCGGCATTCCCGCCATATTTTTCAGCAAATATCACAGTATTGACTGCTGCAGGCATAGCTGTCAAGATGACGCAAGTACGCAATATATCATGCGGAAGCGGAAAAGACTTTAATATCGTCATAACCAGCACGGGGAGAAAAACTAACCGCACAATACTTCCATAATATACAGAAAAACCTGAAAACATTTCTTTAATTGGCGTACTTGCAAGCAAAGAGCCCACTATTAGCATGGACAGAGGAGAAGTCATAGAACCTACCATCGAAGCCGCCTTGTACAACGGCGTAGGGAGCCTCCATTGCAATAGAAATAGAACCATGCCTATAGCCACAGAAACAATTACAGGGTGAACCAATATTTTTTTCAGCATATCCTTATCGCTTTTCCCGGTAAAAATTATCGCACCATATGAAAGAGTTAGTATATTAAAAGGTATAACATATATAGAACCATAAAAAATACCAATTGTGCCAAAGATGCTCTCCAGCACTGGAAATCCCATAAAACCACAATTAGAAAATACCGTCACATATTTGAGCACACTTCTAATATGGTCGGGATATCTAAAATATAAAATTTGACCTACCACCATTGAAAGCAGGTGAATACCCAATGATAGTAAGAAGATCAACAGCACATTACGAAGCATTTCTTTAGAAAGCTCAAAATTAAAAGAAGTAATTATTAAAAGCGGCTGTGTAACTTGCAATATCAATTCTGATAATTTCTTGGTCATGTCTCTAGATATAATATCTCTCTTTCGGGCAAAAAAACCGATCCCTATAATCAAAAACAATACAGTTATTTGAGATACTACAACGCTGGTATTAGTAAGTTTCCCCATTTCTCTACAATCCTTTGCTCATTTAAATGTTTGATTATTACCACACAAGTATATACAGTAAGTACATATCATGCCAATTTCACAAATGTTCAATCTCTGAAAATTCCACTATTCTTCTCTCCCTGTAAGAAATATATGCCGCCTCCATAAGTTCAGTAAGTTGTACCCCCTCCTCAACTCCAAAATGGATCTCCGAACCTTTCAATATACCGTTTACCCATTGTTGTATGGGGCTAGGCAAAGGCTCAGGAAGCCTGGACGGTTCTACCCAACCCGATATTGCACTCATCAAGCCATCAGATATTAATTTAACTTTGTTTTCCGGCCCTCCTATAAAAAGGCTTCCTTTGGTACCGTAAAGCTCTAATGAAAAAGGACTACTCTTAGACACAAAACTAGTCTCCGCAACAGCTATTGCTCCATTTTCAAATTCTATAACACATACCGCATTATCTTCCACGGGTTTATTGGTAAAGCTGTTGAACATGGAAGTTATACGTAAGGGCTTGCCTAATATCCATCTGCAAAGGTACATGGGATGAGCTCCTAAGTCAATCATAGCTCCTCCACCACATTGTACAGGGTCATAGAAATGCTGCGGTAACCAATTGCTAGAGGCTCCATCATGGGCGTTTCGTACTCTCATCAACGTGATGTCCCCTAACAACCCCTCTTCAACTACCTTTTTTGCAAAAAGGTTGGCAGGCCTTGTCCTGTGAGGAAATGATATACAGAATTTAACACCCGCTTCCTTTACGGCCTTTGCAATGCTTTCAGCTTCTTTGGTAGTAATAGCCATGACTTTTTCGGTAAAGATGTGTTTCCCTGCCCTAGCAGCTGCAACCATAATCTCAGCGTGCATATTAGTAGGGGCATTTACACACACAGCATCTACATCCTCCCTCGCAAAAAGGGCATCAAGGTCTGGCACAAATTCCACCCCCAGTTCGCATGCCCACTGCTGTCCCCTGCTTTGATCTTCATCCCATACCGTGGTAATAACCACATCGGGCAAAGACCTCAATTCATTGGCATATCCAGTCGCATGTACATGCCAACGGCTGAGCATTGCCACCCTCAACATACTTATATCCCCCCATCGAAATTATTGTACGCTCTCGAAAAGTCCGAGAGCTTCATTTATATATGTTTCAGGGCTCAGCCTTTAAGCTTCACCCCTACTTTGTAAACAACTTTCATATCCTAATTTCCATTTATTACAACTTTACTTTCTTAGCTCTTACCCCCAAAATAGTCTTATGTTCTCTAATTCTATTTCGTTTGGGGGGTTTTACACATGCTAAGAAACTGGCAATCTCATTCCGATTATCAACAACATCTTATACAACGTCTATCTGCCTATGATCAAAAAGAAAAAAGCAGGCTCCGTGAGCTCGATAAAGCTATCTCCAAGCTCTACCTACTCAACCTGGATAACCTGCTCCCAATAATAAAACCTCTTTACCCTGACTTCGGGCGCCCAGCTAAAAATCAGCAGGGCATTATTCGCTCGTTGACACTTATGCTCGACCAACAAGAACATTCTATCACAAAATGGGCCAAAAAGGTACAACATGATCAACTTTTATTCGATATCTGTGGCTTCGATTCCGATAAAGCCCCTGGCGTCGGCTCCTACTATGACCTCCTCTGGCGCCTCTGGCTTGCTTCTCATAAAAAACTCCTAAAAAGAATACGCAATCTTCGCCCTTTCTCCCCTAAACCTAATAAAAGGTTTAAACCCAATCAAAAGTTGCCCAATAAACACCCAGGTATCGTAAGAAAACTTGTAAATCGCACTATTAAATGCAAACTCCCTGACTTTAGACCCGAGAAAATCCTTCAAGAATTCCTCGCTCGCTGCCTCGTCGATACCTCCGCACAAATGGGCCTCTTGGGTGATACTTCCAAACTATCTGTCGCCTTCGATGGCTCTTCTTACAACTCTGGTGCAAGCCATTACGGCACCAAAGTCTGTGACTGCCATTCTAAAGGTATTTACAACTGTACCTGCCCAAGGCACTTCTCTGACCCTGAGGCAACCTGGGGCTGGGATAGCTACCGCAACCAGTGGTTCTACGGTAGCACTCTCTTTACTGTCACCGCCTCCGATAGCCCCTATGACCTCCCTATATACATGCGAATAGTGCAGGCCAACCGTCACGATAGTGTTACTACCATCTTTGCCCTAAGGGACATCCATTCTATCTACCACAACCTCACCTTTAAACATTTCATCGCTGACGGCGCTATGGATAACTACCCAACCTATGACCTACTCAAACACTACAACATGATACCTTTCATAGCACTGGATTCTCGCAGTAAACTTAAATTTGACTACCCTCATCCCGACATCCTTTGCTTTGATAACAAAGGGAAGACCTATATGCCCAGGTGGTATCCCTTATCAAAACTGGGGCTACAGTAAACCTAAAGGTATCAAGTACCGCTGCTGGTTCGCTTGCCATGGTCAAGAACCTCCTCATGACTGTTTGTGTTCCAAGAGCTCCTACGGTAAAGTAGTTTATATAAAACCCGACTATGACCCTCGAATGTTTCCACCCGTCCCACGCCACACCAAGGCTTTCAAGGATAAATTCAAAACAAGGACGTCGGTGGAACGTACTAATAAGAGATTGTTTATCGACTACAATATTGAAAGAGCTCGCTCAAGAAGCAATATGATGAGATTTGCCATGGCTACCTTTGCCGCAGTCAATATCCATCTTGATGCTTGAATTAAACATACAAACTTTAGTTTTGTAGATACCTTTATCAAGGCAGCGTAGACAGCCCAGTTTACAACTTTTATAGCTTTTTCTAGAAGCTTTAAAAAATCCTATTTTTAAAGCTTAGGTTGTTATACCCTTTTTTAGGTTATCCAGGTAATACCATATGAATTTTTCAAGGTCCATCTCTTATATTTGGTAATCATATCTACAATTTTGTCAAAATAACCCTTTTCCTATTTCCTTGTAATTATTCCCATTTACTTTTCGAGAGTGTTCATTATTAATTACTCGATATTGGCATAACAGCCTTAATTATAATTTCTCATTCCCTTTTGAATACCAGATTGCCATCAATAAATACCCACTGTGTCCTTGAACGCACATCCAGGGGATGGCCGTCAAAGATTACCACGTCGGCATCCTTGCCTTCCTCTAGACTTCCCACCCTGTCATCCAGGCCAGTTATTTGAGCAGGATAGATGGTAATTGCTTTCAAGGCCTCCATCTCATCCATCCCTTCCCTCACGGCTATAGAGGCACAAACAGGCAAATACTGAATGGGAATTACCGGGTGATCGGTCATAATGGCCACTTTAAGACCGGCTTTAGATAGAATGGCAGGCGCTTTAAAGGTAAGATTTCTCAATTCCACCTTGCTCCGCTCTGTAAGCAACGGACCCACAATGACCTTTGCCTTTTCTTCCAACAAGAAATCGACTATCCTGTGGCCTTCTGTACAGTGGTCTAGAGTATAATCTAGATTGAACTCTTTAGCAATTCTTATCGCCGTTAATATATCATCCGCCCGGTGAGCGTGAACCTTGAGCGGTATCTCACGATTTAAAACTTTGACCAGTATCTCCATCTTAAGGTCTCTATCTGGCATTTTATCAGGATTTTTCTGCCCCATTTCTAACTTGCGCTTGTATTCCTGTGCTTGAATCAATGCCTGCCGCAGTATGGCAGCAGTAGCCATCCTGGTGGAAGGAGCTTTGTTCTGCCCGCCGTATACCCGTTTAGGATTCTCCCCAAATGCCACCTTCAAAGCCAGAGGAGCCTTAAGCACCATATCATCCACTCTGCGTCCATAAGTTTTAAGGGCCGCGAACTGCCCTCCTATAACGTTAGCGCTTCCCGGTCCGGTAACTACTGTGGTAATGCCATGTTCCCTGGCCTCACGAAAGCTGTTATCCTCAGGGTTTATACCATCAATGGCTCTAAGGTGAGGAGTCACAGGGTCAGTCATCTCGTTGCCATCGGCTCCTTCCGTCCCTATCCCATCCTCCCACATTCCTATATGACAGTGGGCATCAACGATTCCCGGCATGACCCACATCCCCTGCACATCAATTACCTCAAAATTCTCTGGGGGGTCTATGTATTCAGCGATCTTTTTAATTTTGGTCCCTTCAATCAATATGTCCCCCCTATCGTAGTTTTTATCTGCCATGGTAAGTATTCTACCATTTTTAATAAGTACATTCATTTTATTCTCTCCCCTCACTTTATTACTTGAAACATTTCAATGCAAAGCCTTTCAATCTAGTGATATCCCATTATAAATGCTCACCTTATTACAAAATCTATATAAGGCCGTGATCGGCGAAGCTAAAATATTTTCCATCAGCCACGATGATGTGGTCCAATACCCTTATAGAAATGGCTTCGAGGGCGGCAACTATCTTGCGCGTAACGTTCAAGTCGGCCTGAGAAGGTTCCAGCGAACCACCAGGGTGATTATGGGCTAGAATGACTCCATGTGCTTGGTGTCGCAATGCAGCCTCGACAATCAACCTAGGATATACCGCTGCCTGGTCAATTGTCCCTTCATGAACCAGACAAGGATGATTGACCCTATTTTGGGCATCCAGACATATCACATAGAAGGCCTCATATAACCTACCAGAAAACAACGCTACTAAATACTCTCCCGCCTTGGCCGTACTGTTCAATTGAGGCTTTTTTCCCCATTTATCTTTAAAATAAATCCTTGCTAGCGATGGTATGAGCGTTAACAATACAGCAGAATTTTTGCCAATACCGGGGACAGACATCAAATCAGCTGGATCTGCCTCAAAAACCGCCGATAAAGAACCATACCTTTTCAGCAAAGCGTGAGCCAGTTCATTGGTATCCTTTCTGGGCACTGAATAAAACAGCAGCAGTTCCAAAATTTGATGGGGTTCAAAGCTGTCTAACCCCTCACTTAAGAATCTATTTTTGACCCTTTCCCTGTGTCCCTCATGCACCGATATCACCTGTCCAGCAAAGAAGATGTAGACAGAAACCCTTTTGAGACTAAACCATATTCAAAAAATCATTTATAAATTCGGGCAACGCAAAACACGCGTGAAACAGATCCTTATTAAAATACCGCGTATTTAATCCTTGGATACGGGTTAAATCAGCCGCTAAATAATGATATACGTTAGAAGCCATTGTAAAGCTCCACAGCCCGCTGGGATAAGTAGGAATACAAGCAAGGTATGGATTGACATATTTAAACAGGCTGCTCAACAAATCTTTTACCCTCTTCATGATATCTTTATTATAAAAAGGAGATTCAGACTGTACATTCAAAATCCCATCGGGTTTTAAAGCATTTAAGCAATCGCTGTAAAACTGATACTCAAACAGCTGTACTGCCGGCCCTACAGGGTCGGAAGAATCCACTATTATCACATCGTATTCCTGGTTTTTAGATTTAATAAAGTCAAGGCCGTCCTGTATAAACAATTTAAACCGCGGGTCATCAAAAGCAGAGGCATTGACCGGAAAAAATCTGCGTACCGCCTCAATCACTTCACCGTCGATTTCTACCATATGTACCTCTTCAACCTCTTTATGTTTAAGTACCTCTCGCGCCGCCCCTCCATCCCCCCCTCCAATTATAAGCACGCGCTTGGGAGAAGGATGCGTCAGCAATGGTACATGGGAGATCATCTCATTATATATGAATTCATCCTTCTCGGTAATTTGGATAGCATTATCTAAAACAAGAGCGCGCCCATAATCTTCAAGCTCCAGCACTTGCAACCTCTGATACCTGGTTTGCTGTTCATAAAGCACCCTCTTTACCTTCCAATGAAGGCTGTATCCTGGCGTCTCCTCTTCCACGTACCAAATCACTCCCTCTCTCCCCCCCTTTCGTCATCGACACACTCCTTGCAAAACCCAAACACCTCAAAACTATGGTCAATTGGAACAAACCCTTCTTTTATGGGCATATCATCAAGTGGGCAATAATCCACACACTGTATTTTACCACACCTTTTACAAATCAAGTGATGGTGATGACTTCCATCCATCAGCTCATAATAAGCAGCTCCTTGGTCAAACATTATCTTGCGCACCATACCCTCTTGCACAAGTATATCAAGATTTCTGTACACAGTAGAAAAGTTGATACCGGGATTTACCTCTATCACCTTCTCAAAGATGTGCTGTGCTGTAACCAGAGGTTCCCCTATCCTCATAAAGGCATCCAGTATGGCCTGGCGCTGCTTGGTAAGCTTATACCCTTTCTGCTTGAGCCGTTCCATCAATTCGCTCTTATTTTCCATCCACAAAACTCCTTCACTCTATTCCCTAAGGCATCATAAAATAACAAAACCTCTTTTATGTATGCGATGGCAATACCTCAGTACCGTTTCTACAAAAATCAACAATCCGTATCTCCCATCTTCCCTCAAACCTATAAAATTCTTCTTTTACCTTCTCTGCAAAAGCAGTTGCATTGCCTTCCTCTACAATAGCGATAATTGCAGGTCCCGCTCCGCTCAAAAACACACCTTTCGCGCCATACTTAGTGGCACAAAAAAATATGTCATCCCAATGAGGGATCAGGGCTTTCCTGTAAGGCTGATGTAACCTGTCCTGTGTAGCAATGGCAAGCATATCCGACCTGCCAGTCAAAAAAGACGCAACTAAAATGGCCGTACGGCTAATATTAAACACGGCATCTTTAAGCGGTACGGCGTTGGGAAGCACTTGCCTGGCTTTGGCAGTATTCAGCTCGAAATCAGGTATCATGACCACCAGCCTTATGCCAGTTGGCGGATCCATCTTTATGTATATAACGTCATCTCCCTCCAAACACGCTGCTGTCACTCCACCTACCACGGCAGGAACCACGTTGTCAGGATGCCCATCATACTGTACAGCTAGCCTCATCAGATCAGGCAATCCCAGCTTAAATCCTATCAGGGCATTGGCAGCCATCATACCTCCCACTATACAAGCAGCACTGCTCCCCAGCCCTCTAGCTACCGGAATATCATTGGTCAACACCATCCGTATACCCTTTGGACGATAACCTGCCTCATCAAAGATCCTATTCATGGCAGAATATACCAAATTAGTATGATCCCGCGGCACTTCATGACATCCTTGCCCTCTGACCTCTATATGCAACTCTTCATCCCATTCTTCTACCTCTATAGTATTGTATATATCGACTGCTATTCCCAGGCAATCAAACCCCGGACCAATATTGGCTGTAGTAGCCGGTACTCTGACCCTTACCACATATGCTTCCTCCTGTTTTGAACGTATTCCCTTTCTTTAGGAAATTGTACCACAATTTCAACTGCACTACAACCTTTCTTGACTCTCTATCCCCTACAAAATATTCCAAATAGCACTCTATCAAAGCCGTTCCTCTCATGTATTTTTATAGAGAATGATTATACCCTGTGGTATTTCATCTTGGGCGCTATCGTAATCATTCGCATAGCTGTCCATTCCGTCGAGCACACGTTCCTCTCAAAATATTACCATTTCATCCAGTATATGGATGTTTATCGATGGGCGGCAACTCCTTCACGAATTCATAAAAATCCTCATACGATCCTTTATATGTGCATTCAATAGGCTCATCGGTCCTGTGTATCAAGTACTCGGTAATCAAATAGGTCTTCATGCCAAGCAAAGCAGCCACAAGGTCCTCCTGCACGTCATTGCCCACCATGATGCACTGATGTGGGGATTTACCGATATCCCTCAAAACCTCTTGGTAAAATCCCACATTGGGTTTACAAAACCTGTTATTTTCATAACACGAGATATATATAAAATCCTCTGGGTCGAATCCCGCCCATTTAATTCGATGGACAATGGCCTTCATAGGAAAAAGGGGGTTTGTGGCTATAGCCACATCGTACCCCTTTTCTTTCAATATACGCACGCTCTCCCGCATGAAAGGAACATCCTTGACGCACCGCCGCGTATTTAAAAAACCTTCTTCATAAAAAGCATCAAACCTCTTTTTGTATACATCAATTTTATCCTCCCCCACTAGCCTGGCAAAGCTGTCCATAAACACCTCTTGATTAGTCCGTTGCCCGTTGTTGTTGATCATCTCCTTTGTAGCCGCCCATACATATTTTACAATACGCTCGGGTTCTATCAAATCGCTAAACACTTTTGCCATTTCCTTAAAATACAGCTCGGCAAACTCATCTATATCCATGGGAAGCAATGTCCCATCAAGGTCAAACAGGAAAGTATCGACCCCCCTCAACTCCATCCCTCCTTATCTAACCCTGGCCATCACTCCATCCACCAACCTGTTCATCTTTTCTTCAGCATCTTTGAGGCTTTTCCCAACAGTAGAGAAATAAAACTTTATCTTGGGCTCAGTACCGGAGGGCCTGACGGCAAACCATGACCCATCAGCCAGGGTATAGCGTAAAACATCGGCGGGTTGAGACATGGCTATGGATAAAATTTTATTATCCTCTACGTGATAGGCCTTCAGTTCCCTGTAATCCTTAATAATAGTAACCTTTACTCCACCTAAATCCACCGGCGGGTTGGCACGAAAATCTTCCATAATAGCCTTTATCCTTTCCATCCCTTCCTTACCCTCTAGATATACAGATTCCTGGGTCTCATTGTAATACCCGAACCTCTCCCAAAGCTCTACCAGGCCATCATACAGCGTCATATTCCTGGATTTGTAATAAGCAGCCATCTCGCAGGCCAACATAGAGGCTATAACGCCATCTTTGTCCCTTACAAAATCGCCAGCTAAATAACCATAACTTTCCTCATAGCCAAATAAAAACACCTTGTCGCCCCTTTCCTCAAACTCCTTGATCTTTTCACCTATAAACTTAAAACCGGTATAGGTATCCACCGTCTCAATCCCATATGAATTAGCTATCTCCCTACCCATCTCGCTGGTCACAATGGTCTTAATTATAGCCCCATTGGACGGCAATTTGCCTGCTCTCTGTAAAGAGCCGAGCACATAGTTGACTAGAAGTGCACCAAGCTGATTACCAGTCAGCACAACATATTTACCTTCTCTATCCTTAACCACAACACCCAACCGGTCACTGTCAGGGTCAGTACCTATTATTATGTCGGCATCATGCTTTTTGGCAAGCTCTATAGCCAAAGCAAAAGCCTCGGGTTCTTCAGGATTAGGATATTTCACCGTACGAAATTCAGGATCGGGCAACTCTTGTTCTGGTACAACTATGACGTTTTTAAACCCAAGTTCTTGTAAAACACGCCTTACCGGCTTGTTACCTGTTCCGTGCAGAGGAGTATAAACGATCTTGAGGTCTTTACCCACCTCTTTAACCAATTCCTTGTTTATACATAGCTGCTTTACTTTTTCGATATAGCGGCATAAGACGTTTTCACCTATGATATGGAAAAGTCCACGGGCTTCAGCCTCTTCTCTGGTAATGGTTTTAATGTCCTCAAAGCGCTCTATCGCATATACTTCCTTTATGATTTCTTCGGAACGGCTGGGAGGTACCTGTCCCCCATCTTCCCAGTACACCTTGTACCCATTATAAGCCGCAGGATTGTGGCTGGCCGTTATGACCACTCCTGCAATAGCACCCAGTTCCCTTACACTAAAGGACAGTACCGGGGTAGGCTGCAGTTCATCATACAGATATGTTTTAATACCGTTAGCATTTAAGACGAGGGCCGTCTCCAGCGCAAACTCCTTAGACATACGCCTAGAGTCATAGGCAATGACCACACCTCTGTTCATTGCCTCCTGCCCCTGTTTCTTTATATAGTTGGCCAATCCTTGAGTAGCCCTACCCACTGTGTATTTATTCATCCTGTTGGACCCCGCACCTATAATCCCACGGAGCCCACCAGTACCAAACTCCAAATCTTTGTAGAAGCGGTCCTCCAGCTCCTTTTCATCGTGTGCTATGGCCATCAATTCTTCCTTTGTTGCTTTGTCTATTACAGGGCTTTCCATCCACAGCTTATACCTCTCTTTATAATCCATACTCAATTCCCTCCCTTTCTGTTAATGTACTTCATACATTGCCGGTTTTATTGTTTAACAATGGCCAAAGTTTTATTTATATGCGCCACGTATATGGTCAAATATCGCTTAACTCCTTTTCTACCAAATTCTTTAAATACCTTCCAAATTCTTCCCTTAAATCATCTCGCCTGAGAGCAAATTCCACCGTAGCCTGAAGATACCCCAACTTGTGCCCCACGTCATATCTTTTGCCTTCAAACTCGTAGGCATATATTGCCTCTTCCGACGCCAACGCCTGAAGGGCATCGGTGAGCTGTATCTCCCCTCCAATTCCCGGTGGAGTATTGGCTAGGTGATAAAATATCCTAGGCGTAATGATATACCGTCCTAGGATGGCAAGTGTGGACGGCGCCTGATCAGGCTGTGGTTTTTCCACAAGTCCCTTTACCTTATACACCCTGTCTTCAATAGGAATTGCATTGACGATGCCATACTTGCTCACGTCTTCTTTGGGCACGTGCTGGCATCCAAGAACAGTGGTCTTATATTCATTGTAAACCTCAATGAGCTGCTTTAAACAGGGCGTCTTGGAATATACGATGTCGTCGCCCAACAGCACTGCAAAAGGCTCGTCCCCTATAAAGGAACGGGCGCAGTATATGGCATGGCCCAAACCTTTGGGCTCTTTCTGGCGTATATAGTGGATATCCACCATATTCGAAATATCATCTATAAGCTTGAGCAAGTCCTCCCTGTTGCTCTTACGAAGAGCCTCTTCCAGCTCCAGCGAACGATCAAAATGGTCCTCAATAGACCGCTTATTTCTCCCAGTAACTATAAGAAACTCCTCTATCCCTGACTCTATAGCCTCCTCTATAATATACTGTATGGTAGGTTTATCAACTATGGGTAACATTTCCTTGGGCTGTGCTTTTGTGGCTGGCAAAAACCTGGTACCCAGCCCAGCCGCAGGAATTATGGCTTTTCTTATCTTCATGCTACATCCCCCATTCTTTCTCTTTTCCGTATTTGACTTCTCATAAAAAGCCTTTTATTCTGGTAAACTGAAAACTGTGTACCTCCCAGAGAACCCTTAAAAACTGTATTAAACCTTGCAGACTTTTGTGAAATTTAATGCCAATAGTGCCCATCAAGGATATCCATATATAGTATTTTACATCTTATGCTAACTTTTCTCAATAACTAGCCTATACCCAGTACAATATTCAAATTCCTTTTTAACATCTTCGAATACATCATAATCCCACTCGTTTAGTGGGACAACCCTAACCTCTTTTTCCAGCTGAAAAAAGCTGGGATTCTTTTTTAAACGCACTCCTCTTTGCTCCAAAAGCCGCCTTGCCAGCTTGATAACCTCGTTTTGGTTGGGATTGGGATTGACTCTCATGGGCCAACCAGTCTCTTTCTCAAGGTGTGATATCACATCTCGGTACTTTTCGCCTATCTCCGGCGATATAAAAGTAAGCTCTATATAAGCACCTTTTTCATCCCGCTTAAGCCCTTTTTTGTACAGCTTATGAGGCTTTCCAGCAAAGGCTTCTTCTATCAGCTTAAAGGCCCTGTTTTGCTCCATCTGGCCGGGCTGCGCAGCTACTGGCTCAAGCGTTTCAGGTTGTGTGTGCCTTTCAATGATTAAATCAAGGCCAGTAGTCTCCCTGAATCTTTTTATTATATCCTCAACATCCACGTCCCCTTCAATACAGGCTTTAAAATATCCCTGAGCACGGTAATACGATAAACTCCCCGACAGATAAGCCCCCTCAGGTAAAAGGCTTACAAGCAGGTCCTCGGCAGCTTCAAGATTGCATTCCTTGTTAAGCTCCACACGCCATCCGGTTAGCCTCTCAAACTGCTCAATTTCATTCCTGTACTTCTGGGCTGCAATCTTGGGAAATTTAAAGTAGAGCAAGGCAACCTTTTCATCAAACCTGGCTCCTTTTTTGTAAAGCCCCGTCTCAGGTGGGAAAAACTCCTCTACCAATGCAAGCATACGATTCACTTCCATAGGGCCTTGAGTCTCTTTAATACGTTCAGCCACCTGCTCTTCAGATAGCGGTCGGTACAAGAAAGGCCTCCACCTATCAGGCTCAAAATAATCGGAATGAAGAAGCACATCCGCCAGCTTGCTTACCTGCTCCTGTGCCGGCTCATCCACACCCGCCCAAACATTGAGCAGTTCTTCCAAACTGTAGGCCCCCTTTTGACCACCGTGAGCCAGTATATGCCTCCAAAGGAGCTCTATATCCCCTTCACTGGGAATGCCCTCTTTACCGAGCGAAGGAATTGAAAGCTTACTAAGCTGTTTTCTCGGTTGAGCAATGTGAAAATCGTATACTTCGCCGTTTCTGGGCACATAAATCCTGCCCCAGAAGTCGGCCTGGATTTCCCTGCCCAAGTGCTGTAAAATTTCTTCCTGCCCGTGTACCAGGAAAATCTGCCGCGGAGACAGGGCATGCACCAGGCCCAAAAGCTCGGTCTTGTCAGCGTGTGCAGATAAGTTATACCTGTCAACTTGGCACTTGACAGGGATCCGCCTTTCACCCAACGCCAGAAACCTCTCCTCGCAGGGAGCATTTGCTAAGTCAAGCAACTGCCTTCCAGGCGCCTCCTCATCCTGATAGCCCGTTATGGCTATGGAGTTTTTCTCGTCCCCCACCAACCTTTCGGCATACCATTGGCTTGGGCCGCCGGTTAACATGCCGGAACTGGATATTATACAGCAGGGTTCCGAAAGCCCTAATACTGCCTCCCTCTCCTTGCGATCGGCCACAGGCTGTATCCAGTCATCAAAAAACACCTCTTTATCCCTCCATACCCTTTTAGCCAGACTGGGGTGGAGATAGTTGGGATTCAAGCGATACACCCTGCACACTTCCCGCACCATGCCGTCAACAAACACCTTAAACTTAGGCAGCTTACCTTTATTCATGGCACGCCTCAACATGAGTATTACTTCTTGAGCGCGCCCTATGGCAAAAGCTGGTACCAGTACCTTTCCTCCTCTATCTATGACCTCACCCACCATCTTAATAAGGCGCTCTTCTTCCATCTGGCGGTTAGCGTGAAGCTTATCACCGTAAGTACCCTCCAATATGGCCACATCAGGGCGCAACTTAGGTATGGCAGCTCCGCTTACCGTATACTGATTAACCAAGGAAATGTCCCCTGAATAAAACACGCTCCCTTCTTTACCTTGTATATAGACGCAGGCCGCACCCACGATATGCCCGGCATGATAAAAGGTCACTTTCAACTCGGCATCTTTAAAAGGCTGTATAGCATATTCGGGCGAAAAGCATATTATCCTGTCCAGCATCTGCTTTACATGAACCTCTGCATAGATGGGTATCTCGCCTTCCTGTTGTTCCATAATCTTTAGACTGTCATAAAGCAGGACGCGTACCAAGTCCTTGGTAGCATGGGTCATATATATGGGAGCATTGGGATACTCCCTGCTTATTACAGGAAGGGCGCCGGTATGGTCAAGATGTGCATGGGTGACAAATACCGCATCCACACCGCCCTTTTCTTGAATGATGCGAAGGTCAGGAAGGCTATCTTTCGCCGAATCCATCCTGACCCCCGCATCCAAAAGGATATTCTTATCATCTATGCGCAGCAGATAGCAGCTGGCTCCGACTTCAGCAGCTCCACCGCAAAACGTCAATTCCATCCATCAACATCCTTCCATATAAACAATGTAAACTGTATTAACAGCTTTCTAGTCCACAATGTAATCATCAAACAAATGCATTTGTTGTGAATAAGACTTAATCCTTTTTTCAGCCAATCCGACATATTTTTTGTATGTCTCTTTGAACACCCTTCTAAGCAATTCTCTGTATTCATCCAATGTTAAATCCTCATCATATTCTTTTTTTACATTATATGGAGGAGAAGTAACCATTAAATGTACACTATAATCTGGAATCTCATCCATTGACTCACTTGATTTACAGTATATTTTATTTAATCTTTCCTTGGGTATAGGATTTTCTATAAACTTAATATTCTTAGATATTTTTATATTTTGATAAAGCCTACTGCTATAAAACTCCGATGAGTCATGATTGAACCTGCCGGGGGTGCCAAATGCACTTGTCTTAGTAGAAACCTTTTTCATTCTAACATCACTCATAAACCTCAAACTCACTTCCTAAATAGAAGTGTAGTTCACACAATGGTCTTTTTACGGAGATATCGGTGTATCTCCAGCAGGAATTCATCGGCAAACAGTTCAACCTTGCGTTGCTCTATCCCGGCATCAATTTTGAACAGCTGTTTTCTGGTGACAGGTTTGAGGGCCGCCATCCGTTCAAGGGTGCTGTCGTCAAAGACTGCCTGGCGAGGCACCCCAGTTTTTTGGGCAATCCTCTCCCTCACCCGTTTCAATACATCCAGCAGCGCTGCGTCCGCCTCCCCAGTCTCCTCAGTGTTAGAAACATGCGTTTGGGCATTAACATTTAGTATCCCTTTAAGCAAATCATCTATAAACTTCCTCTTTGTCCCATCAGCGGCTAAACCGCATACGCTGCAGCTTCCACATTTAGTAAATGTGGGCTCCTCGTTAAAATACTCAAGAATATTACACCGCAAGCACCTTTTGCTCAGGCAGTACTCCACCATTTTATCCAGTTTCTCTAATTCCACCTTCTTGTGCTGGTCTATCTCTTCCTGGGTAAGCTCAAACTTCCTGCCACTTAAAAATGGATATATAACACCGCTTTTCAGCTTCACGTAGTTATACTCAATAAGCTTCCGCACAGCGCTGTGCAGAATTTGCTTTGATATATTGCCTTTAAGGAGCACGTCAAGGGCGATTCCTTTGTCGCCCGCCTCAAGCACTCTGTTGTATACGCTCTCTACCAAGGCCACAGAAGGATAATTTATATTTATAAGAGCCCGGTTGAGATGATAATCTTCTTCCGAATACAAGAGTATACAGGAGGCCAACTTACCATCCCTTCCGGCCCGTCCCACTTCCTGATAGTAATGTTCCAAAGACCTGGGCATGTTGTAATGGATTATATATCTAATATCGCTCTTGTCTATGCCCATACCAAAAGCATTGGTAGCCACCATCACGGTGGTTTTACCCCGGGTAAAGTCATCCTGTGCTATAACTCTGTCCTGACTGCTCAGGCCCGCATGATACATCCCGGCGGGTATACCTCTGTTTATGAGCAAACTGTAGAGGTCCTCAACCGTCTTCCTAGTGGCGGCATAAATTATACCTGGTTTTCCTAAATTCTTCTTAACGAACTTGAGCACAAACTCCTGCTTATCTCGTGGCATCTCTATCCTAAACTCCAAATTGGGCCTGTCAAAACCGCTGACAAACAGTCTATACTCCTTTAAACCGAGAAGCCGCACTATATCCTCTTGCACCCTTCGGTTGGCAGTAGCCGTAAAAGCACCTACTATTGGGCTGCCCACCTGCTCTATTAAGTCTTTAATCCTCAAATAAGCAGGACGGAAACTGTGCCCCCACTGGGATATGCAGTGAGCCTCATCAACCGCCACAAACGATACATGCAAGCCCTTTAAGGCATCAATAAACCCTTCTGAATAAAAACGTTCAGGGGCAATATATATGACCTTATACTTTCCCTGCCTTAAATCATGCATGCGCTTCAAAAGCTCTTCTTCTGAAAGAATGCTGCTTATAAAAGTCGAAGGAATCCCTCTCTGGCTCAGTTGGTCAACCTGGTCCTTCATTAAAGATATAAGAGGGGATATGACCAGCGTTATGCCAGGAAGCATAATGGCAGGGAGCTGGTAGCACAACGACTTACCGCTTCCGGTCGGAAAGACTGCAAGCACATTTTCCCCTTGCAGGATGCTTTCCACTACCTGCCGCTGGCCGAGACGGAAATCATCATGTCCAAAGTATTGTTGCAAATATTCGCGCAAAATTTCTGACTGGCTCATAAACCGCCACACCTTTTGGTTATTTCCCCAAACTGAAGACTATACCTCAGCCTTCCCCTAGCCAAAACAAAAATTTATCTGCTATAACTCTTCCCTGTGCTGTTGCCCCACCATCCAGCCCAGGGGAACGTCATTTATAGTTTATATATAAACATTTACAAAATCAATAAGTTAGTATAAAAATTGCCATTTTGCTGCTTTCTTATTCAAAATTTTATTAAAAAGTTACAAAAAGCGGTAAATTAGACACCAACCAAAATCCTGCCTTTAAGAGGCAGCACATCAATGAATAGGTATCCTTCTCTCACACAAAATTCTGCACCAGCATTTATCACATCCATAACCCTGGTTATACCCCATTTCTGCAAGTTAATCTTCACACCGTAAGCCCTGTACCGGCTTCGGTTTACGATTATGAGCGCAAAGCCGTCGCTGCGTTGTCGCCCAAATACATCCTTACCCCCTCTAATACAGCGAACAAAGGCATATACATCCCCTTCACAATAAACTGGTATAAATTCCCCTGTTCTCAAAGCGTCCATGCTGTTTCTAAGCACAATAATCTTCCTGTACCACTCCAGCAGTTCCTTATCCTCACGACCCCAAGGATAAGTGCGCCTGTTAAACGGGTCGCTGTAACCCGACAATCCAACCTCGTCTCCATAATATATGCAGGGCACCCCCGGAAAAGTCATCTGAAGCAGGGATACCAATTTGAGCCTTTGAATAGCCAACCTTTCCTGCTCATCGGTCAACACATAATGTGCCTGCTCATCTCGTGAAAGGGTATGTTGCGGTGGTGCCTCACCCAAAATGGTCTTTATCCTGGGCACATCATGGGATCCGACAAGGTTTAGGAGCGAATAAAAGCTTTCAAGTGGATAGTTTTCATACAGACTCATAATGGCTCTGTTAAAATATGCAGCATCCCATTCACCTAAGAAAAATCTTATCACCATATCTCTAAAAGGGTAGTTGGTCACCGAGTCAAGCTCTTCGCCAAGTAGATATTCCCTCCTCTTATCATAGCTAACCTTTCTGGAAGCATCTTCCCATACTTCCCCAATTATAACAGCCTCTTGATCCACTTCTTTTACAGCCTTCCTAAACTCCTTTAAAAACTCATCGGGCAATTCATCCACCACATCCAGGCGCCAGCCTTTTGCGCCCTTTTTAAGCCAATACTTAGCTACAGCATCTTCATCGTAAATGATATAGTTCAAGTACGAGGGTTCCATCTCATTTACATTGGGCAGCGTGTCTATCCCCCACCAGCACTCATACACATCTGGATGGCGGATAAACCTATACCATGGATAATATGGCGAATCCTTGGACTGATAAGCGCCCAGAGTAGGATACCTACCATTCTTGTTGAAATATATGCTATCGCTACCGGTGTGGCTAAATACCCCATCGAGTATGATGTATATGCCAAGGTCCTTGGCTTTTTGGCAAAGAGCTAGAAATGTATCTTCATCTCCAAACATTGGGTCTATTTTCTTGTAATTACCCACATCATATTTGTGGTTGGAATAGGCCTCGAAAATAGGGTTGAGATAAAGCGCACTCACTCCTAAATCCTTAAGGTAAGGCAGCTTTTTTATTACACCAAGAAGGTTCCCCCCAAAGAAGTCATTGCACAGCATCTTACCGCTGACCGGATCCGGCTTGTAGTGGGGCAATTCGTACCAGTTCTGATGTATGATGTAGTCACTCCTATTGACAAGGTGACGACCATCTTCGCTTCCATTATAAAATCGATCCACAAATATCTGGTACACCACGCTGTCTTTGAACCAGTCAGGGGCCTTAAACCCCTTTTTATAAACCGTTATCTGGTATGAAGAGGGTGGGTAATCGGTGATGTGCCCTACTCCCCCCAGGCCATCGGATTTACAGCCATAATAATATAAACTCCTGTTGGTTTCAACTATAAAATAATACCACAGAAGCCCCGGGACTTCGGGGCTTCTCAATTCTACCTCATACACGTATTGACCTTCATGCTTCCACATAAGCCACATGGGTATACGCCTTTCCCCTACGCCATCCTGCCACAACCTCAACACAACCGATTCTACCTCATGCTGGGTACATACTTTTAACCGTAAAGTAACCGTCTCCTCACAGGTCACTGCACCAAACGGCTGCCTGTAAGCGATATCGTGTGAGTCATGATAAATCCAAAGATATTCCATATAAGACCATCCTTTCACCCACTAGTTCATTTTATCCATAACCACGTAAGGTTAAACCTACAAATTTCCATCATTCCACCTATTTTACCAGTCAAAGTGTTTTGCAACCTATATACTTAAAAAATATTCAATCTCATCTACATATCAATACTGTCCCGCCTTTAAACGCTGATACAGCTCTATATATTCTTTTGCAGAACGATTCCAACTGTAATCGCATTGCATAGCCCTTCTCATCAAGGCATACCATACCTCTTTGTCGTAATAGAAATTTACAGCTCTCTTTATGGTATATAGCATGTCATGGGCGTTGTAGTTAGTAAAGCTAAAACCATTTCCCTCACCGGTAAACTCATTATACGGCTGCACGGTATCCCTAAGCCCACCAGTCTCCCTCACAATAGGGATAGTACCGTACCTCATGCTAAAAAGCTGCGCCAATCCGCATGGCTCATACAGTGACGGCATGAGAAATAAATCGGAGGCAGCATATATGCGATGCGCCAGGGTATTATCATAGAAGATATTAGCCGAAACCTTTGTAGGATAACGGGCAGCCGCATTTTTAAACATGTTTTCGTACTGCCACTCTCCGTTCCCCAACACCACCAACTGTACATCCATAGCAAGTATCTCGTCCAGTACATGAGCTATGAGGTCCAAGCCTTTTTGCGCCACCAACCTAACTATTATACCTATCATGGGTACATCCTCTCGAACCTCAAGCTTCAGCTGCTCCTGAAGCCTCAGCTTGTTCTCCACCTTGTGCTCAAGGCGGTCCTGGTCATAGTTTCTGAATATGAGCGGATCAGTAGCAGGATTGTACTCTTCATAGTCCACTCCGTTTAATATACCAAACAGTTGATGACTCCTTGCACGCAACAATCCGTCAAGTTTTTCCCCAAAAAACGGCATCTGTATTTCTTGAGCATAGGTAGGGCTGACAGTACTTATGAGGTCTGCGTATACAAGGCCGGCTTTCAACATGTTTACATTACCATAAAATTCTAATTTGTCAGGCGTAAAATAATCATCGCCCAGGTCCAACAAGTCACCCAAAACCTTCCTGTCGTAAATACCCTGATATCGAAGATTGTGAATGGTAAACAGGGTACGAATATCCTTATAAAAATCATTATACCGATAATGGGCTTCCAACAATACAGGTATTGCACCTGTCTGCCAGTCATGGCAGTGTATCACATCGGGCATAAAATCGATATGTGGAAGTACCTCAAGCACGCTTCGGCAAAAAAATGCAAATCGTTCTACCTCATCATCTGAATAACCATATATCCCATCGCGCCCGAAATAATACTCATTGTCAATGAAATACACAGGCACCCCTTTATATTCCGTTTCCTCAATCCCGCAATACTGATTTCTCCAGCCCAACCTGACATATATATGCTTTATATGCCTTATTTTCTCTTTCAGGTTTGGTGAAATGGCCTTGTATTTTGGCAGAATAACCCTGGCATCTACTCCTTGATATCGCAGAGCAATTGGTAGAGAGCCGATTACCTCGCCCAATCCCCCTGTTTTTACAAATGGCGCTGCTTCTGAAGCGGCAAACAAAACTTTCAGCAATCCCCTAGCCTCCTTTTATTACGCTTTAAAAACACTGCTGCAAGGGGCGGTACCGTGATGCTGATGGATTGCTCAAATCCATGCCATGGTATACCTTCCGCCACAATGATGCCAATATTGCCTTGTCCAGAACCACCATATACCGGGTCATCGCTGTTAAAAACCTCCTCATACCCTCCTGGCCAAGGAACCCCTATTCTGTAACCATAGCGGACCACGGGCGTGAAATTGCAAACCACAATCAGGCATTCATCCTGCCCTTTTGATTTCCGTAAGAAGGCTATTATGCTCTGACTGTAATCTCGATGGTCAATCCAACAAAAGCCTTCCCAGCCATGGTCACACTCCCACAGAGCCCTGTTATCAAGATAAAAATGGTTAAGCATTTTGACATAGTAATGCAGTTTTCTGTGCATTTCATATTCAAGGAGATGCCAATCCAGGCCGGCGTCAAAATTCCACTCGGCAAACTGGCCAAATTCCCCCCCCATGAATAAAAGCTTTTTACCCGGATGGGCCATCATATACGCGTACAGCAGCCTAAGGTTGGCAAATTTTTGCCAATAATCTCCCGGCATTTTATCCAAAAGCGAGCGCTTGCCGTGTACCACCTCGTCATGTGATAGGGGGAGGATGAAGTTTTCTGAAAAGGCGTACATCATGGAAAAGGTAAGGTTTTCATGGTGCCACTTCCTATACACCGGATCCAGTGACATATAGCGCAGCATATCGTTCATCCATCCCATATTCCATTTATAGTTAAATCCCAGGCCTCCCAGGTACACAGGGCGAGTGACCATGGGCCAAGCAGTTGACTCTTCAGCAATCATGAGCACATTGGGAAAGTATTGAAACACCACTTCGTTCATTCTCCTCATAAACTCAATGGCCTCTAAATTCTCCTTGCCGCCATATCTGTTTGGGAGCCATTCCCCCCAAGACTTCCCATAATCAAGATAAAGCATTGAGGCCACGGCATCCACACGAAGCCCATCCACGTGGTACACGTCAAACCAGAATATGGCATTGGATATAAGGAAGCTCCTCACCTCATTACGCCCGTAGTTGAATATTAAAGTGCCCCAATGGGGGTGTTCCCCGCGTCGAGGGTCCTCATGCTCATAAAGCGCTGTACCATCAAAACGCCTCAATCCATGCTCATCTTTAGGAAAATGAGCCGGTACCCAGTCCAATATTACCCCTATACCAGCTAGGTGGCACTCGTCTATAAAAAACATGAAATCCTCTGGCGTACCATAGCGTGAAGTGACCGAGTAATATCCTGTGGTTTGATAGCCCCACGACCCATCATATGGGTGTTCTGCGACCGGTAAGAGCTCTATATGGGTATACCCCATATCCTTCACATAAGGGATAAGCTCTGCGGCCAATTCCCTGTAGCTTAAAAATCTATTCCCCTCTTTTCGACGCCATGACCCCAGATGCACCTCATAAATTAACAGCGGCTTATCGTATATGGGCGTATTGGTCCTTTCTTGCAACCACTCATCATCTCGCCACTCATATTTGTTCAAATCATACACTATTGAAGCGGTACCCGGCCTAACTTCACTGTAAAAGGCGTAGGGGTCAGCCTTCAGGACAACTTGCCCATAATAATTCTCTATCTCATATTTGTAGAGATCAAATTCCTTAACTCCCGGAATAAAAAGTGTCCACACCCCAGAATCCCCCAACCTGTTCATTATGTGAACCCTTCCATCCCAACAGTTAAAATCCCCCACCACGCTGACTCTTCGGGCATTGGGTGCCCATACAGCAAAACGAGTGCCTTCAACGCCGTTAATTTTTATAAGATGGGCCCCCAGCATCTTGTAGCTATGGTAATTAGTCCCTTCATTAAATAAATACAGCTGGTAATCAGTAATGCCAAAAAAACTTGTTTCCATTCCACCCTCCAGGCAGTTTTCCCAAGCTTTTTATCTATCAATCCACAAAAATACTTTAAAATTTCAGCCATACTCATTATGATGTATTTTTAAAGAACTTCCTTTTTTTATTATTTACGCGAAAGGCTGTTTTTTACCCAAAAAATTAATTTCTCTCACGTTATTAGACAAATAATCACATGACCACATAAAATAAAAAAAGCCCATTATTAGGCCACATCGACATGCTCAATGTGCTTATACCAACATTGTATTTGCAGATGTATACTGCTGGACTTTAACCGCTATATTCAAAACAGAATTCCCCTCATGAAAAGCGAACAACCTTCTCCAAATCCCCCGGCCCTTTGAGCAGCTTAATCCTGCTATCTTCAACATGAATGCTTTCATCAGCCCGGATGCATATCTTCTTCTTAAGCGTAGTTTCAAGCTGTTCCAAAGCCTGTTTGTCTTCCATCCACGCATTGGCCACGCTGGGATGTACCTCTACCAAAGCACCCCAAGCCTCATTTACGCTAAACAGCTTCTCCAGCTCCTTTTCTATTTTGGCTATCACGGTGGATTCCGAATACACTCTCCCTGTTCCATTGCAGTAAGGACAGGGTTTTAAAAAAGCGGTAGAGAGCCTGGGACGCACTTTTTTCCGGGTCAACTCTACCAATCCCAGCCCCGTTAACCCTACCAGATTAGTCCTGGTACGGTCTTTTTTTAAAGCCTGTTCTAACACCTCTAACACCTTTTTCTTGTGCTCATCTTCTTCCATGTCAATAAAATCTATGATGATAATGCCACCTATGTCGCGCAAGCGTATCTGATGTGCGATCTCCTCTGCTGCCTCCAAATTAGTCTTAAAGGCGGTGTCCTCCAAACTGGCGTTACCAACAAACTTGCCGGTATTCACGTCTATAACCGTCAGTGCCTCTGTCACATCTATTACAATATAGCCGCCGCTCTTAAGCCATACCTTCTTTTGTATGGCTTTTTCAATCTTTGCTTCAATGCCGTAAATCTCAAACAAGTTTCTCTGAGCATCGAAATACTCCACCCTGTCAACCAGTGAAGGCGAGACAACCTTAACAAGCTCAACTACTTTTTGATAATGATGATAGTCATTTATGACCAGCCTGTCCACATCAGCAGAGAAGATGTCACGTACAGTGCGGTACAGTAAACTCTCATCCTTATGCAACAGCCGTGGCACTTCACCCTGTTTTTCCCTTTCCCTTATTCCTTCCCATAGCTTACACAATACTTCTATATCAGGCATAAGGTCTTCAGCTTGCTTACCCTTGGCCGCTGTCCTCACTATAACTCCCATATTTTGAGGCTTAATGGCCTCAGCGACTTTCCTTAAACGCTGACGTTCCTCTTCATCCTCTATCCTCCTGGAGACACCTACATAGTTCAAGGTCGGCATGAGCACGACATATCTGCCCGGCAAGGTTATATGGGTGGTGACTCTAGCACCCTTGGTTCCCATGGGCTCCTTTAAAATTTGAACGGTGATCTCCTGCCCTTCCCTTACGATATCACGCAGGGAGATGTTTTTGACCTCTTTGCCATTGCTTTTATCCTTAAAGTCAAATACCGTATTGTCGATGTTTATATCTCCTGCATACAGAAAAGCATTCTTCTCCAGCCCTATATCCACAAAGGCGGCGTGCATTCCTGGCAGGACATTAACCACACGCCCACGGTATATATTGCCCACCAGCCCCTGCTTTTCATCATCCTCCATATAAAACTCCACAAGGTCTCCGTCCTCCAGTACCGCAACCCGTGTCTGGTCATATCGAATATCCACCACAATCTGTTTCCCCACGCCCATCATCCTCTTCCCAGCTCCAATGGTGTTATCCATGCATTATCCTTATACAAAAACATCTCCAGCCTATGGATATTTGCAAAACAATGGGAATCATCTTCCATGCCGATGAACTCCAGAAAACAGCACACCATCTGCTCAGCGTTTAAAGATTCTTTACTGCCAGCGCTCAACACAGCTTCCATGACCACCACTTCTTTTCCCTGGCTCACTGTTTCCAGCCGGTGTATCATAGGCCTGATGTTTACTGTCCTCTCACCTTTTTTTCCGCTCTTTGTAATATTTATCACTGGCTGAGATAAAAAGTCTTTTAATGCCTCTTCAATAGATTGAACCGGAGTTTTAATGCTTATATGATATAGCGCCCTTTCAATAACGCTCATAAGCGAAGGAAAGGATTTGTCAATTGCCACCGCATCCAGCACAGTTATACCCTGAGGAAGTACGCTGTTCATCCTATGGCAAAATTCTTTGGGATTCATCTCCAAGTCCAAAACTATATCCATGTATTCACCTTCACTGGTCATTCCGACTGGCAATGGAGGCCCAAATGCCACCTTAGGCTGGGGGTTATAGCCCTGCGAAAACGCCACAGGTATACCGGCCCGCCTTAAGGCGCGGTGCAGGGTTCTCATGAGGTCTAAATGGGATATGTATTTAACCCTGTCCCGTTTGGCATACTTTACCACCATCCTCATTGGCACAACCCTCCCAGCCTTGTTATGCCGCAGCCCCAACACCTTACCCGACAGTCAGGCGTCAGCTCCCCTTTCAGAGCCTTTTGGTACTCCCTCCACAGGAAAGATGGCGTAACTCCCACATCGATGTGGCTCCATGGGAACACCTCTTCCTTATTTCTCACCCTGTTGGCATAAAATTCAGGGTCTATGCCGGTTTCCTCAAAAGCTTTAAGCCAAGTATCGTACTTGAAAAGTTCTGCCCATCCATCAAACTTGCAGCCCATTTCCCATGCCTTCAGCAACACCTTACCCAATCTGCGATCGCCTCGGGCAAACACAGCCTCAAGGAAGCTTAAACGCGGGTCATGCCAGTCAAACTCCACTGATTTTATGCGAAGCTTGTCCTTCAAAAAATCAATCTTATCATTCAAATCCTCAATAGTATCCTGCGCAACCCATTGAAACGGAGTAAAAGGTTTTGGAACAAAAGACGCAACACTGATGGTTATCCTTAACCTATGGGCCCTTTGGCCCAGGGTCGCGTCAAAATAGCATTGTTTAACCTTTTTAGCCAGTTCCGCAATGCCTTTAAGGTCTTCCCGTGTTTCAGTGGGCAACCCTATCATGAAATACAGCTTTACAGTATCCCATCCCAGCTCAAATGCCTGCCTCGCACTGTTTAAAAGGTCATTCTCGGTAACCCCCTTGTTTATCACATCCCTCAATCGCTGTGTACCAGCTTCAGGAGCAAAGGTCAAACCCGCTTTACGCACCTTTATCATCTCTTCAATAAGCTCCCTAGAAAACGAGTCAAGGCGCAGCGAGGGAAGCGAAAAAGATACCTTTTGCGATGCAAAGCGCTTCATAAGCTGCTTTACCAGCTTTTCTAGGTCAGAGTAATCGCTGGTACTTAAGGAAGAGAGCGATAGCTCCTCATAGCCGGTATTGCTGATCAGTTTCTCCGCTAACTCCATAAGCCTTGGAACCGAACGTTCCCTCACCGGGCGGTATATAATACCTGCTTGACAAAACCTGCAGCCGCGGGTGCAACCCCTAAACACCTCAAGCATGATGCGATCATGGACAATATCCATGTACGGCACTATCATGGTCTCAGGATAATAGGCCTTATCAAGGTCTCTTACAACCCGCTTTCTAATTATGGGGGATATCCCTTCACGGTTAGGCTTAATCGAACAAACAGTACCGTCAGGGTTGTATTCCACGTCATAAAAGCGTGGCACATAAACTCCCGGTATCCCAGCTGCCGCCATCAAAAAATCCTGGCGCCTACCGCCCTGCATTTTCCACTGGCGATACACATCCAACAGCTCGTTTATTACCTCTTCCCCATCACCCATTACCACCAGGTCAAAAAAGTCGGCTAACGGCTCTATATTATACGCACAAGGACCGCCCGCAATCACAAAGGGATGATGCTCTTCCCTTTCCCACCACCGAAGTGGAATACCTGCCAAGTCAAGCATGTTTATCACATTCGTGTAACACATCTCATATTGAAGCGTAAATCCCACAAAATCAAACATGGCAATGGGGTCCTTGGTTTCTAAAGCAAACAGCGGAAGCCTCTTTTCCCTCATCTTTTGTTCCATATCAACCCAAGGCGCAAACACACGTTCACAGTATGTGTCTTCCCTTTTGTTCATGAGATGATACAGTATCTTCATCCCCAGATGGGACATGCCCACCTCATAAACGTCCGGAAAGGCAAAAGCAAACCGAATCAACACCTTTGAAGGATCCTTTTCAACCATGTTGTACTCATTTCCCATGTATCTAACAGGTTTACTAACCTGCCTTAGTATCTCATCTAGCACAGACTTGTCCATTTTGCAATTTCCCCCTACTAATACCAAAATAAAAAACTTACTTTTTGCACCAAACAAGCTTTGTTTCATTATATATTTTGCTCTGCATCCCCTTGCCATTCCCCCAACAGCACAAAATTAAAACTTCGCCCTTTTCATCAATGCAACCTCTGTCAATCAACCTTTTTGCGGCCCGACTGTGCAAGCAACCGGTATATCGGCACGTTAAGGCCATAATCCATAAGGCCGTCCACTATATCCTTTTCAGTTAAATAACCCCTGGGCCTTAGCTGCTCGTCAACCAAAACGAGGCTGTGATATCTATGGGGCACAAACTTCCTTATCACATCCCTTAAGGGTAAGTCATACAGCACTACCAGTTCCCTGGATTGAATTGCACCCTCCTTTACTAAAATATCCCTTTTGTATGTGAGGTCCCTCACTATGACGTAGGCAGCCATCCTGTTTTCTTTTACTGCTGAGTATGCCAAAAAAACTGCCACAACAAACAAACTAGGGTTAAAGATGCCATAATAGATGGCGTACAACCCTGTCATGACTAAAAAGAGTGACAAGGCAAACCCACCTATTGTAGTAATCCTGGTAGCCCTTTTTATCCCTAACTCCCTTGAAAGAAGGGCTCGAAGCACCCTACCACCATCCAGCGGAAAAGCCGGTAGTAGATTAAAACCCGCCAACATTAGATTGGCCTGTATGAAAAAATCACAATCCTTAAGTAAAACCAGTCCCATCTTCTCTAAAACCATGCACCCCATCACCAGTATAAAGTTGGACAGAGGGCCTACAATGGCTATATATATTTCATCCCGTGGATTTACTTCAAAAAAGCTTTCGATTCTAGCCACTCCACCAAATGGAAGCAGCTCTATTTCGCTTACCCTTAAGTTCAAAGCCCTAGCCATAACTACGTGTGCCAGTTCGTGTATGATCACCACCAAAAATACGACAGCCAGCTTCATCCCCTCTCCTAGAACTACAGCTATTACTATGAGCACAACTAACAGTTTGTTTATATATACGTTTATACCAAACAGCATACCTAACTTCATATTCCCTGTACCTATCACGCTTTATTGAAACACTTTGCTCTCTTGCTGAATGAGTTCGAGGGGATCCACCAGCTGCTCGCCATGCCACACCTCAAAATGCAACCTGTATCCTCCGGCGGCATCCTGTCCCATCTTGCCTATCTTATCTCCCCGTTTAACTGAATCTCCCACCTGTACTTGGGTTTCTCCACACTGACTGTATAAGGTCCCCCAGCCTTCTCCATGGTCGACCTTTATATATTTGCCGCTATTCTCATCCTCTCCCACTGCAATCACTTTCCCATCGGCAGCTGCATAAACCCAGCCCTGTTGTTGAGATGAAATATCTATACCCTGGCTTTTGACCTTTTGACCTTTCTTATCGTAAACTTGACCGAAAAAGCACACTACCTTCCCTTCAGCAGGCGCGGCAAAAACAGGCCAGTCCGCTTGAACGTTTGCTCCCTGTTTTTCGGGCTCTTCACTTTGGTTTTGAATCTGGTGCTGGCTGAATACCTCCTTAAACTTTGGCAGGTAATCGCCCACAAACTTGAGTTTTCCTAACGATTCATTTATATCGAACTCATAGGTTATGGCTTCACGGATTCTATCAACCGCCCACTTTGTAGTAGGAGTATCAATGCTTTTAAGCAACATCACCACCACAATAATGACGGCCGCTACTGACATTCTCACTACCAATATAGCCGCTTTGTGCTCATCTTCCAAACCGCCTGGTTTGCCGTAGGATATTCTCCGACGCATAGGATGTGAAACAGGCAAGCCCAACCTAGGTCGTTGTCTTATCGGTCTAAGCCCTCTCTTGGCATATACCCCTTTTCCCGCTTCCAAACATCATCCCCTCCCCATCAATACATTATATTTGGAGGGGACAAAATTTATGATTTTAAAATATCTCGTCATTCTCTTGCGGAGGATTGACTATTAGCCTCCAATCCAAATCGCCGCGCTCTAGAGCCTTGACCATCACCTCTGCCGTAGCTAGATTGGTAGCCAGAGGAATATTGTGCACATCGCACAGCCTCAGCAACGCATTGATATCAGGCTCATGTGGCTGGGCTGTCAACGGATCCCTCAAGAATATAACTAAATCGATTTTATTATAGGCTACCCTGGCTCCGATCTGCTGGTCACCTCCCAATGGACCCGAAAGAAAACGATGCACCGACAATCCTGTAGCCTCTGCAATCAGCTTTCCCGTAGTGCCGGTGGCGCACAGCCTGTGTTTCTCCAAAATATGTTTATAAGCCACACAAAAGTTAACCATATCTTCTTTTTTCTTATCGTGAGCAATCAAAGCAATATTCACATCCCTTACCCCCTACAAAGTCCTGCTTGCCCCTCAAAAATTTATCTTCTGCCTGCGCATGCCCACATTGAGCACCAAACCGTATGCAATCATATTTGTAAGCATGGAACTTCCCCCGTAACTCATAAAAGGGAGCGGAATACCTGTAACCGGCATCAATCCCATGGTCATCCCTATATTTTCAAATATATGGAACACCATCATCGACACTACGCCTATGACCAAAAAGCTACCAAAATTATCCTTAGCCTTTGTAGCCAAATATATGGTCCTCAGCACAAGACAAAGGTACAGACATATTATTATAGCCCCCCCTATAAAGCCAAGGGCTTCAACCGTTACCGAAAATATAAAGTCGGTATTCTTTGCCGGAACAAAATTAAGTTGACTTAAAGTATTATCGGTCAAAATACCTTTGCCGTATATTCTACCCGAACCTATAGCAATTATGGACTGAATCACATGATAACCAGCACCTAAGGGATCCATTCCAGGATTTAAGAACACCAATATGCGATTCTTCTGCACATCTGACAGCAACCCATACCACATTGCAGGTATGGCCGCAATACCTGCCCCAATTATGCCTAAAAGAAGCTTGTAATTTATACCTGCAACAAAAACCATCCCAAAAAGTATCGCTATAAACACCATGGCTGTCCCAAAATCGGGTTGGTCTATGATGAGCGCCAAAGGAATGGCGACCCTGGCAATCAACGGCAAGAAGTCCTTTAGCCGATTAATACCCTCTCCTTCATCTTTCTTTTTGGCCATCACCTTGGCCAGAGAGATAATGATGACTATCTTTGCAAACTCCGATGGCTGAACGTAAAACGACCCCAAGTTAATCCAGCTTCGCGCATTGCCAGCAATGTGTCCCCTAAAGGACACATACAGCAGCATGGCCACTACCGTCCAGTACATATATGGCAACATATCGGCAAAAAGGTGATAATCAATGCTGATGACCACCAGCATTGCAATGAGTCCCACTCCAAACCACAGCAAGTGCAACTTCACGTGATACAGGTTAAAATTGCCCATTAAATCAAGCAAGTGATATTGGTCTCCCTGTACTGGTTCCTTCATAGCCACTCCAATACCTATCAAACCAAATCCCACCAGCAAAAATATTAAAATCAATATAGTAAAATCAAAATTTTTGATAAGCCTTTTGTCAAACATATAAGTCCCCCACTCGCACACCTGCCAAATTACCATCGTACTCAAACATTATACCATATTAACAGATACAAAAAAAGAGATTGCACAGGGCAACCTCTAACCTCTGTTGGGTCCCATGTTTTTAACCCTCTTTATGGGAATACTTGCCATCAGAGCAGTACTATACGTATCATCCTCCTGGGGTATACGGGACAAGCGTATATCCAGGCTTCCCTCCTCTATCTCCATGTAATTTGATATGACCTTAATGATATCATCCTTAATCATATCCAAAAATTTGGGCGAAATATTGGCGCGGTCATGAATGAGCACCAGCTTAAGTCGCTCTTTGGCGATATCCTTGCTCTTGCTCTCCCCTTTGCCAAAAAATTTAAATAAATCGATCATTTGAATCCCCCTCACTAATAGGACCTCTTCTTGCCTGCGCTAAACCATCGTTTGACCTTGGCTAAAAAACCCTCACCCATCTCCAAATCCATAATGGGCACATTTTCTCCCATCAACCGCCTGGCAATGTTCCTGTAAGCCTGCCCCGCCAAAGAACCCTCATCCAACACCGCCGGTTCACCCTTATTGGTTGATATAACGACCCTTTCATCGTCAGGTACCACCCCAAGCAGGTCTATACCTAGGATATCTAGAGTATCATCAATATTCATCATGTCCCCTCGTTTTACCATATCTATCCTTATCCGATTTATTATAAGCTTGGGATCCATGAGCTCATTAGCAGCAAGTAACCCTATTATGCGGTCAGCATCCCTAACTGCCGACACTTCAGGAACAGTAACCACTATTGCGCTATCAGCACCAGCTATAGCGTTTTTAAATCCCTGCTCAATACCGGCAGGACAATCGATAAGGACATACTCAAACTCCTCTTTTAACTGCTGACACAGCTCCTGCATCTGCTGAGGCGATACAGCCGTCTTATCCTTGGTCTGGGCCGCCGGCAACAAGTAAAGCCCCTCAAAGCGTTTGTCCTTTATGAGGGCCTGTTTCAACCTGCAAACTTTTTCCACCACATCCACTAAATCATAAACAATCCTGTTTTCCAAGCCCATGACCACATCCAGGTTTCTAAGGCCTATATCAGCATCCACCAACACTACCTTTTTGCCAGATAAAGCCAGAGCCGCACCTATATTGGCCGTTGTGGTGGTCTTACCCACCCCTCCCTTCCCAGAAGTTATTACTATTACCTCTCCCATATGTGTCCACTCCCCCTATATATCTTTGTCCATACGCACGATGTTTGCTCTTTTTATCCCACAATTTTAAGCTGAAACAAACCATAACCTTCGCTTCCATTATACACTATTTCCCTTTGCCGGGTAAATAAGGCTCTATTACTAGAATATTGTCTTTGACATACGCTATTTCAGGATAAGAAGGTTTCACACTTTCATCTTCGGGAGGCCTGGCAATTATCCCACCAATCCTCAGCTGGGTGGGCTGCAAGCTGAAAGCCACCACCACGGCATTGTGATTGCCGGTAGCGCCAGCATGCGCCACTCCTCTCAACGTCCCCATCACCAATATATTGCCACCGGCAATTATCTCGCCTCCCGGATTGACATCCCCGATCACCACCACATTGCCCTCATAGTATATCCTTTGTCCATTCCTTACCGTCCCTCTTACAAAGCGCGTCATGCCTTCGTCTATTCCGTCAAAGAATTCAAAATAATCGGCAGCAGGGATGTCAGGATTCGTCATTTCAAACGTAATACTCCCCACTTCGATTTCCCGGGAAATTAAATCGACAATATTCTGCTGCTCCTGTAGCGTTAACCTCTTACCAGTGAATATCAAATTGATCTGGGAATTGCCAAAAAATTGCCTGCTCCCTTTTATCTTCTTCTCAAGGTCTTCTACAATCTGTTCTATATCACCATCACCGTTAATATAGACCTTTAAACCACCTTTTACTCCTTTGAATACCACCAAACTCTGGTTCATCTTCCGCGTTCCCCCATAAATTTGAATGTTACATCCTCCAATATTCGTCAAACAAATCAAAATTCCTGCAAATAGTACAAAAATTATTCACTGCTTAAGCTGGTTTACCTGATCCACTGCATCAAACTGCCTCTGCGTGTTTTTCAATCTGTAATACTCCTCAATTACACGTCTTGCCACTATTGCCGCATTGCTTGAAGTACGTCCATTGGGAATCATGACAACTATGGCAATTTCGGGATTTTCATAGGGTGTAAAAGCGCCAAACCAAGCGACATTATACTTTTGCTGTTCCTCCCTCTTCTTTTCGTCCTTATCAGCGCCAGGAATTATCTTTGTCTGGGCAGTACCGGTCTTGCCTGCCACGGTAATAGCCGGGTCTAAACCTGCAAAGGCGCCCACCGCAGTACCGGCTCCTCCCCCTGCTGTAGACTTGTCGTTTACCACTTTATACATACCCAGCCTAGCTGCCTCTAGATATTCCGGTTTTATGTTAAGGTCATTTACCACTACCGGCCGCATCTCATTTAAAATCTCACCTTTAGGAGACACCACCTTCTTTAACACGTGCGTCTCCATTACCTTGCCGCCATTGGCTATAGCCGCTATATACCGCGCCACAGCCAAAGGTGTAACATTCACATCAGTTTGACCTATACCAGTTCGTACAGTATCATAAGGCAACCAGCGTTTAGCATAAATGGGCCCACCCCATACATCGCTCGAAAAACTCTCAAACCCCTTAAAATTTCCCACCTCTTCCTTTATAACCCTTCTTACATCGTTATATGTGGCTTCAACAGGCAAATCAGCCAGCCTCTCTGCCAACTTGTCCTTCTTCTCTTGGTCAACATTTTGAAAAAAATCATAATACGGCTTATTTTTGTTGCCCATTAAAGCCTTAATCCCCCCTATAATCGCAGGCCTACGCAAGGCAATCCTTCTCTCGGGGTCGCCTATAAAAGATTCCACGTCTCCGATTTCAAGACCAGCATGTCCTTCCAGCCCAAACGCTCTTCCCCACTCAACCAATTTATAAATCCCTAGCCGATCAGCAAGCTCGTAAAAATAATAGTCACACGAATGTTTCAACGCATCCACGAAGTTCTCGTGCCCATGTACACCGGGCCTTGTCCAACACCGCGGTCCTCCAGTCCCATACTTTGTGTACTGATAAGCATCATATATCTCCTCATTTAAAGTGACTTTCCCCTCCATCAAACCAGCAATGCCAACCATCATCTTAATGACAGAACCCAGTGGAAACCTTTCTTGAAAAGCAACAGCCGTCAACGGCTTGCCCGGTGCATTCAAAATTTTTTGGTATTCCTTAGCAGATATAGAGGGGATAAACAGATTCAAATCAAAAGCCGGATAGCTGGCCATTGCCAAAATTTCGCCTGTATGCACGTCCAATATCACAGCTGCACCTCTATTGGCATAGGGAGCGTATTTATCCCCTTCATATGGCGGCAAGCCCGCAGCCATCTTGTGTATCTCTTCGGCCAAGATATCCTCCACCGCCTTCTGCAGGCGGCTATCCAGGGTGAGAACGACGTCATTCCCATCCTCAGGCGGCGTCTCGCTCAGTACCCTGACTACCCTACCTGCAGAATTCACCTCAGCCCAAAGCATACCACGCTTATCCTTTGTACAAGCGGTAAGCCACTGTTCAGCGTATTTTTCTATGCCCATTTTGCCAATGCGGTCAACAGATAAATCGTATCCTGCTGCCCTCAAGTCAATGCCTTTGTTCCTGTATTCTTCAATATCTTCACTGCTTATCCTCCCCACATATCCTATGATGTGAGCGGCCACGTCCCCCATAGGGTAGTACCGTCCCATCTCCACCGATATCTGCAAGCCAGGCAACTCGTTTGCATAGGTCTCCAACTGCGCTACCGTCTTTTGGCTCACACCGGTGGCAATCCTTATGGGATTGGGTCGATATCTATTCATATAAATATCTAGCCTTACAGATACCATATCCCTAGCAATATCATCGGGCAACTCCTCAGCCAGTTTAAACCTCTCCCTGAGATGTTGAAGCATCTCATCGGCCGGCAGGTCAACCCTTATACCTGCTTCAGATTTCCATCTCTCGAAGTCTTTTTTCTGGCTATCAGGCGACTTATTTTCCCATGCATAATAAAACCTTCCATTTTCATCTATCTTTATAGGTATATTATCCATCAGGCTTGTGGCATCTCCGTTTTGTTTTATGATACTGATGACCCTGTAAATCAGATCATTGAGCTGTTTATCCCCTGTAGGCATCCTTTGCTTATCAAGCTCCACCACAAACATCTGCTTGTTAGTAGCCATGGGGATACCGTTTCTGTCCAGTATATTTCCCCTACTTCCTTTAAGGGGAATTTCAACCGATTTTCGTTCCATAGACAGAGCATAATAGGTTTCCCCCAGCTCCACTGTAAGATAAGCAAGCCTGAACAACAGCGTAGTGAAACCCAGAGTGCATATTAATCCAAATAAAAAAAAGCGGTTTTTAAACCATTTAAGCATTCCTTGACCCCCTTCTCCATCATACAACACAGTCCAACAACAGTAGACACCCCCGTAAGTATTTTATCATGCTTAAAACAAACAAAAAAGAGGCAATATTTTACCCCTTTAGTCGAAATGCCATCGACGGCTCATAAATTTATGCTTATACAGCCTATTCATATAATGATATACTATAGGCGTCAAAATAACAGTATATATGGCTTCGGGCAGAATGGTCTTTAAAGACAGCCAATAGAGAGACACATCTAATCCTGCAAAATACATCCATAAAAAGACAAACAATCCTCGTAAAATAGTCGATACGCTTACAAAAAATACGGGGACAAACAATTTATCTGTAAAAACCCTTCCGTAAACCAATCCCACTAGATATCCCACCAGCATATACTGCAAGGCATAGAACCCTACACCTTTACCAAACAAAAAATCCTGCAACAGCCCTCCACCTAGCCCTACTACAGCTGAAGTAGGATTGCCCGACAAAAGAGCAAACGATACAACGAGTATCATTAGCGAATCAGGTTTAACGCCGTACAATTCAATAAAAGGAAATAACGTGGCTTGAACAATCAAATTGCCCACCAGAATACTCACTATGACCCAAACCTTCATATCACTGCAATCCCCATCCAACTTTACAAAATAAACAAAAAGCTCACTCACCTACTCTTCCTTTAACCACCAGCACCTCTTCTAAACGTTGAAAATCAACTCTCGGCTTTATAATGGCGGTTTTGTAAAGGTCCTTCTTATAACGTACAACTTTGGTCACTTCGCCAATATAGATCCCTTTGGGGAGAAAATCACCTAGCCCTGAAGTGATCACTTTATCCCCTTCACTTACCTCCGAATCCAATGGAAGATATACCATGCTACAGGTACCATCCTCCATTCCAAATGCATTGTTGCCCTTTATTATACCATTGTCTCTGGTTCTCTCAACTATACCGCTTATGGAACTCTGGGAATCAATGATGGACCTCACCTTCGCCCAGTTGGGACCCACTTCTATTACACGACCCACCAACCCTTGATCAGTAACCACAGCCATATTTACCTCTATCCCCTGGTTTCTCCCTTTATCGATGGTAAAGACGTTAAACCAGTTACCAGGGTCCTTACCCGTAACCCTAGCCCCCGTAACGACCAAATCCTCTCTCCCAACAGCAAAATCCAACAACTTCTTTAAGCGCTGATTTTGCTTTTCCAGTTCGTTCATCCTGAGCAGCTCCTTCTCTAGCTGCTCCACCCTTTCCTTGAGCTTTTCATAATTTCCCCTCAAGTCACGCCACTCTTTTATGTCTGCAATAGAACCATAAATAAAAGACGCAACGCTGTAAATTGCTCTTTGAACAGGTGAAATAATCTCTCCAACAAACCCTTTAAGAAAGCTCATATTCCCATCTGCTTGGGAAGAAAGAATAGCGAAGGTCAGTAAAAAAAGAGAAACGGCCACTACAATGGCCAGCGAATGTCTTCGCAAAAATTGGAGCAAAGCTATCACCATCCCATCTTTAAGCCAAATTCTTGGATGAGATGGTAACCCTTCTTAAAACCTCTAACTCTTCTAGAGCTCGTCCAGTACCCATGGCTACACAATCCAAGGGCGCCTCTGCAATATGAACCGGCATACCGGTTTCCTGTGCTATAAGCTTATCGATACCATCCAGCAAAGCCCCTCCTCCGGTCAGCATTATCCCCTTGTCCATAATATCGGCAGCCAGTTCAGGCGGGGTTTTTTCCAGCGTAAGTTTAATAGCCTCTACTATTTGACTTACAGGTTCCTTCAGAGCCTCAAGGATTTCAGAAGAAGTAACCCTCAACGTCTTAGGTAATCCAGTTACCAAGTCCCGACCCCTTATCTCCATTTCCTGCTCTTCTTCTTTGGGATAGGCTGAACCTATGTTGATCTTTATCTCCTCCGCCGTTCTCTCGCCAATCATCAAATTGTATTCCTTTTTAATATAGAAAATAATGGCATCGTCCATCTTGTTACCGCCTATCCTTAAAGACCTGCTGGTTACTATACCTCCTAGCGAGATCACCGCTACCTCGCTTGTACCACCGCCTATATCCACTACCATGCTACCTGTAGGCTCATGTACCGGTAGGCCTGCACCGATAGCAGCAGCCATGGGCTCCTCAATAAGGTAAGCCTCACGAGCACCGGCCTGCCTTGCCGCCTCATAAACCGCCCTCTTCTCAACTTCGGTAACACCCGAAGGAACCGAAATGACCACTCTCGGATGCACCATAAGAGGACCCTTTATGGCCTTTCTTATAAAATACTTGAGCATCTCCTGGGTAACGTCAAAATCGGCTATCACGCCATCCCTCATAGGCCTTATTGCAACAATATTGCCTGGCGTCCTACCAATCATCCTTTTGGCTTCTTCGCCAACAGCCAACACTTCCCTCGTATCACTACGGATCGCCACCACAGAAGGCTCACGAATAACTATCCCTTTTCCTCGAATATACACTAAAGTATTGGCCGTACCCAAGTCAATCCCCACATCTCTGCTGAATATGTTCAACAATCCCATACCATCCATTTCTCCTTCCGAACATGTTGTTTTTATAGCCAAAATAATTATTGCCAATAATTTCACTTTTGATAACTCTCACCCAAAATCTGGTTAGCTAAACACTTCAATCCCAAATCCTTTTAGTATCAACCAAAGCCTGTGTATTGGAAGTCCCACCACATTGTAATAGCATCCCTCTATTCTCTTTATAAACATTCCTCCCAGGCCTTGAATCCCATAAGCGCCGGCCTTGTCCATAGGTTCTCCCGTACGAATATATCCCTCAATTTCGTACGGGGTAAGAGATGCCATCTCCACCAAAGTCTTCTCATAAGCAACCGCGCATTTTTTGGAAGGCACTTCCATGACAGCCAGCCCTGTTATCACCTCATGAACCTTTCCCTGCAACTCCATGAGCATCTGAAATGCCTCTCGTTCGTCCTTAGGCTTTCCTAACACCTCGTCACCTTTGACCACAACGGTATCAGCACCTATTATCAAAGCACAACCTTGTACCCTTTGTGCAACGCTTTCAACTTTTTTAACAGCTAACTCTATAGCCAGACTATCGGGAGAAAGGCTTTCCATCACTTTTTCTTCTTGACCACTGGGAATAACCTCAAACTTCAACCCCATCTGTGCAAGGAGCTCGCTCCTCCTAGGCGATGCAGAAGCCAGTATTATCCTCATCTGCTGCTCATTGCCTCCTGACTTTTTGCCGTTGTTTTAGAAACAACTTATGTGTCCTTAACGCGTTTTATTTAACTAATTTAAAGATTTAAAATAAAATATAAGTCCGAGCAACACGCCTAGCACAGTGCCAAAGTTGATGGTAAAGGTTATTCCCAACACTAGGTTTACTACCTCTACATCAAGTATTAAGGGATTATCTTCAGTACCAATCTTAAATGACTGGGTAAACAGGGGTATATCAAAATACGCAGCCAAAATTTTCCCTATAATGCTGCCAATGATAATACCTGCCAGCAAAAGCAACAGCAGTACCCCACCCCTTCTCGAGCTTCCCCTTCTCATTACACTCAAATTCCTCCTTCTTGAGAGCAGCCCTCGGCCGCTCACTCCCATGATTAGTATAACATCTTCTCAATTGAATACAAGATTTTTTGTATAAAAATTTGCCTTATCACGACAAATTTCAATTTAGCCGCTCCTCTATCAAACTTGCCAACCTTTTGGCACTTTCTTCTATTTCTTTTTGATCCGCTCCTTCAATCATGACTCTGATGAGAGGCTCCGTTCCAGATGGACGGATAACCACTCTACCTGCCCCTTTGAACCTGGATTCAATCCTTGATATCTCTTCCGCTATAACGTGATCTTCCATGTAAAAATTCTTTTTATCGGGATTAACTCTGGCATTGACCAGCACCTGCGGGAATCTTTGCATGACAGAAGCGAGTTCAGATAGTTTCTGCTTTTTCCTTTTCAGCACGGATAAAAGCTGCAGAGCCGTCAAAATGCCGTCTCCCGTAGTACTGTGGTCCAAAAATATTATGTGGCCTGACTGCTCGCCTCCTATATTGTATCCATTTTTGAGCATTTCTTCTAAAACATACCTATCCCCCACCTTGGTTTTCACAAAACTACACCCTGCTCTTTCAAGGGCAATATCAAAGCCTATATTGCTCATGATGGTAGCTACTACCGTATTTCGCTTAAGAAGGCCTCTCTCCTTCATATCCAAGGCACAAATCACCATTATCTGATCCCCATCCACCAGCTCACCTTTTTCGTCCACGACAATCAATCTGTCTGCATCTCCATCAAACGCCAGCCCTACGTCAACCCTGTTCTCTACCACAAACCGCTGAAGCCCTTCAGGATGAGTAGAGCCACAATTCCAGTTTATGTTGATGCCGTTGGGGTTATCATTAATGGCTACCACTTCAGCACCCAACTGAGAAAATACCATAGGCGCTACCTTATATGCTGCACCATTAGCACAGTCCAAAGCCAACTTTAAGCCGTTCAAATCTACATCTATAGTGTGTTTGAGAAAATTGACATAATCCTGTATAGCATTGGGAACAATCATTTTGCTCCCTATGTCGCCGCCTGTAGGCGCGGGAATGTCAACACGTTTTTCTCCTTTGATAATGGCCTCTATCTCGTCTTCCAACTCATCGGGCAATTTGTATCCATTCCTATCAAAGAATTTTATACCATTGTACTCCATTGGATTATGAGAAGCCGAAATGACTACGCCAGCGTCCACCCTGTAATGCTTTGTAAGGTAAGCCACTCCAGGAGTGGGGATAACTCCTGCCAACAACGCTTGGCCACCTGCCGAACAAATTCCAGCTACCAGTGCCGCCTCCAACATATCACCTGATAGCCTGGTATCCTTGCCTATTAAAATTTTGGGCTTTTTCTTGCCCTTTGATAACACATAGGTTCCTACCTGCCCCAGCTTAAACGCCAGTTCACAGTTTAAATCTTGATTTGCTATCCCCCTTACTCCGTCTGTACCAAACATCCTTGACATCTTAATGACCCCCTATCTAACACAAACATCACGCGAACTGTTCCATTATGTATCTCTGAGCTGATACCGAAGCGATGGCTCCATCTGCTGCAGCAGTTATGATCTGCCACAGCGGTTTCTGTCTCAAATCACCCGCTGCAAAAACACCAGGTATATTAGTAGCCATAGTCTCATCGGTTATCACAAACCCTGCTTCGTTCATATTTAACTTGCCTTGGATCAAGGCATTATTCGGCTGTATACCAATTGCCACAAACAGCCCATCCACTTTTAACTTTTTGCTGGAACCATCCTTTACGTTTCGCACCAGCAGACCCTCTACCCCTTTTTCCCCCAGTATCTCATCTACTACCGAATCCCACACCATTTCAACTTTGGGATTTGCAAACAGCCTGTCCTGTAATATTTTGGAAGCCCTTAAAGCATTACGCCTGTGAATAAGATACACCTTTGTAGCATGCTGGGCCAAAAATAAAGCATCCTCCACCGCAGTGTCGCCACCGCCCACCACTGCAACTATCTTATCTCTATAAAAAGCACCATCACAGGTGGCGCAATAGGAGACCCCTCTACCCCGGAACTCATCTTCTTTGGGCAAGCCCAGCTTTTTAGGCTGTGCCCCCATACAGAGTATAAGCGCCTTGGCTTCATATTCCCCTTTATCGGTCCTCACTTTCTTTATTCTGCCTTCAAGCTCCAGCTCTATTACCTCATCATATAATATTTCAAGCCCAAATTTGCGGGCATGAGATTCCATCTTCATGGCAAGGTCCGGCCCACTTATAGGCTCGTCAAATCCGGGATAGTTTTCTACCAAGTATGTAGTAGCCATCTGTCCACCTGCAAACATCTTCTCAAAAAGCAGCGCATCCATCCCACCTCTTTTGGCATACAGCCCAGCAGTGAGGCCAGCCACTCCACCTCCCACGATTATTATATCTTTCAACATTACTAAAACCTCCTTTTTGAAGTCAAACCCTTAACATGATTATTATACCTCAAAATATATATGAAGTGAACATAAAAAACCACAAAAAAACCGCCACGAGAACAACCTCTGGCGGTTTTTGACTTCACCTCTTGGAGAACTGGGGTGCCCTTCGAGCGCCTTTCAAGCCGTACTTCTTTCTCTCTTTCATTCGAGGATCACGCGTTAAGAAGCCGGCTTGCTTGAGTATTGGCCGGAAACCCTCGTCTACCTTCAGCAAAGCCCTGGAAATGCCATGCCTGATAGCGCCGGCCTGTCCGCTAAAGCCACCACCTTCCACCTTGGCTATAACGTCAAACTTGCCTAATGTACCCGTCAGCTCCAGTGGCTGCTTTACCATAATCCTCAGCGGTTCCATACCAAAGTACTCATCAATATCACGGTCATTAATGATGATTTTCCCCTCTCCTGGGATAAGCCGTACCCTGGCTACAGACGTCTTTCTCCTACCAGTCCCATAATACTGTACCTTTACCAACGTATATCTCTCCTTTCCCGACCTTCATTACAGTTCAAGTATTTCGGGCTGTTGCGCCTCATGTTTATGGTTTGGCCCGGCATATACCCTCAATTTTTTGAGCATCTTACGTCCCAATCTATTATGTGGCAACATCCCTTTTACAGCATGATATATCACAAACGTGGGCTTGGTTGCTAAAAGCTGTCTATAAGGAATTTCTTTCAGACCTCCAGGGTACAAGGTATGATGACGATAAAGCTTCTTATCAAGTTTCTTACCCGTCAACTTGACTTTTTCTGCGTTGATAACGATAACAAAATCGCCTGTATCCACATGGGGAGTATAAATGGGTTTATGCTTACCCCTCAATATTTTAGCAATTTGGGATGCTAATCTACCCAATGGCTTGTCAGTTGCATCCACAACATACCATTTTCTCGTAATCTTATCCGGCTTAGCTACATAAGTCTTCATGGCCTTTCCTCCTATTCTGCTCGATTATCTAAGTTAACCAACATAGTAACACTACAAACCCATGTTAATCTACTTATTAATAAGGTAAGGTATTTTCCTCTTTAAGGCAATTTTCCTATTTAAACAACCGCTTTATCAAAATACAAGCCTGCCCTCTCACTAAAGCTCAATTGCGCTCCACCATTTTGATAAATATCCGGAGCTAATAGAGCACATTAAAACTAGCTTATATTGTAATACAAGGCATTTAGCCTGTCAAGGCCAAAATATCCATTAACTTTTAAGGGCCTTCAAAAATTTTCTAGTAGTTCAATTAGCACTTTTAACTGTTCCCTCGTATCTATATAAGCATAACGTCCTCCCTCATAATCTCCCCGCTGTATCAGTCGCATTCCATGCCGTTCCAGCTTCTTTATTTCATCATCCATCTCCTTTATCATAAAGGCTATATGATGTACACCCTCACCGCAGTTATCTAAAAAATCTCTCCATGTGCTTGGCTTTTCGTCAGGCTCAATCAGTTCCAATTGTACGTTTCCCATATCAAAAAATGCCAGCTTTGCCCGCGCATGACTGGGCTGACCATAAAACTCGGTATGAGCTTTTTCGTATTCATCCGTCCAGAACCACTGCGGTTTTTCTACGCCCAACAAGTCTGCGTATGCCTGGGAAACTGCTTCTATATCCCGCACAACAATCCCAATTTGAACAATCACCCTGCTATTTAATATGCCTTTATCCTTCATAAACACCCTCCTAAATTATCAATAATACACCCTTTCAAGGCATAAACCGTGAGCGGGTGCCGTGGGCCCTGCTTTATCCCTGTCTCCTGCTTCCAGAATGCGCTTCATATCAGACTCCAACATCCTGTGCCGCCCTACCTCTATGAAAGTCCCTACAAGAATGCGCACCATATTGTACAAAAATCCGTCTCCTTTAATATTGAAATATAAGAAGCATGGCGGCTCCCATACCCAATAGGCCTCATACACCGTTCGCACGGTATTTTTTACGCTGCTACCAGCGCTTTGAAAAGCCTTAAAGTCATGAGTACCTATGATATATTTAGCTGCTGAATTCATTGCATCCACGTCTAAAATATCCGGCACATGATAGTAATAATTTCTGGCTATGGCAGGTGCATGCGGCCTCATGCATATAGAATACCTGTATTGCTTTGCCTTGGCAGAATACCTGGCATGAAACTCGTGAGAAACCTCTTCCGACTCAAGCACTCGAATATCAGGGGGCAACACAGAATTTAATGCAAAGCTAAACCGTTCGGCAGGGAGCCTCGAAGCTGTAAAGAAGTTGGCTACTTGGCCCCGGGCATGTACCCCACTATCGGTACGCCCTGCCCCAACCACCGTGACCGTTTCTCCAGTAAGCTTGTACAAAGCCTCCTCTACTACTTGTTGAATCGACAGCGCATTCTTTTGCCTTTGCCAGCCAGCATAATTGGTACCGTCATACTCCAGCACAATTTTTATGTTTCTCATGCTTTCATACTCCCAGATCCTGGTTGTATCTTCCCTTATAAAACCGAGTAACCTACCAGCACCTCAAAGCACTCACAAACCACTCTCTTCTCTTCTGTGATACAAAATTCAGACTTTGCAGCAACGCATTTCGTTCATCACGGATTATAATAATTTCACTTAACAGGCCATTTCAATAATTCCTTTAAAGCGCATTACAATACATAGCTGTCCAGGAGTATGCCCGCAACTAACAACAGCGTCACCCCCACCGCTATGTAATCCCTCTTAGTCGCCTTAAGGACTTTCATGCGCGTACGATTTTTGCCGCCGCGGTAACAACGCGATTCCATTGCCATAGCCAACTCATCGGCCCTCCTAAATGCACTTATAAATAGCGGCACCAAGAGCGGCACCAGTGCCTTTGCCCTTTGGAACAGGTTGCCGGTCTCGAAATCAGCCCCTCTTGCCATTTGCGCCTTCATTATCTTGTCGGTTTCTTCTAGCAAGGTAGGGATAAATCGCAAGGCTATTGTCATCATCATAGCTAGCTCATGAGCCGGGAACCGGACCACCTGAAGCGGCTGAAGCAGGCGCTCAATACCATCAGTTAAAGATATGGGCGATGTAGTTAAAGTAAGCAACGAAGTCCCCACAACTAGAAGCACCAGCCTTAGCGCCATAAAGATGCCCTGATTTAATCCTTCCTGGGTAAATTTAAGCACCCATACCTGAAACAATACCCTATTCCCCGGCGTGAAAAAGACGTTTATAAAAAACGTCAGGACTATTATGAACAGAAGAGGCTTGAGGCCCTTCAAGATGTACCGAATAGGCACTCCTGAAAGCCATACTGCAAACCCTATATATGCAAAAACCAGCCCATATCCTGCATAGGTTTTAACAAAAAATATTATTACAATGAAGACAAAAGTCAGTATTACCTTCACCCGTGGATCAAGCCGATGTATCACTGATTGGCCGGGGAAAAATTGACCTATGGTGATGTCTTTAATCATTTTTTCTTCCCCCTCACCCTCTCCAATATAACCTTTACAGCTTGGTCCACGGTATATATGTTGTCAGGTACATCCATCCCCCTTGCTCTCAACCCTCTCATCACATGCATTATTTGAGGAATACCCAAACCCATAGCATGAAGCTCTTCAACGTATGAAAACACCTCTTCCGGTTTGCCCATCAAAGCTATTTTGCCCTTGTTCATCACTATAATCCTATCGACCAGCCTGGCGATATCCTCCATGCTGTGCGAAACCAGAATAATTGTCATGCCCCGTTGCTCATGAAGATTCTTTATCTGGCTCAGAATCTCGTCCCTACCTCTGGGGTCCAACCCGGCAGTAGGCTCATCTAATATGAGGATTTTGGGCTCCATCGCAAGAACTCCCGCAATGGCAACCCTCCTTCTCTGCCCCCCGCTGATTTCAAACGGCGAACGATCCTTGACTGACTCAAAATCTAAGCCCACCAACGCCATGGCCTCTCTTACTCTTCTCTCTACTTCGTCCTCAGGCAGATTTAAGTTCCTGGGGCCAAAGGCGATATCCTGGTACACCGTTTCCTCAAACAGTTGATGCTCGGGATATTGAAAAACCAATCCTACATGCTGTCTAAGCCTCTTGGGCACCCTGCTGTTGCTTGTAATCTCAATATCATCCACCACTATTCTCCCGCTTGTTGGCTTTAAAAGTCCATTGAGGTGTTGCACCAAAGTAGATTTTCCCGAACCGGTATGTCCTATGAGGCCCACGAATTCCCCATCTTGAATCTCAAAGCTAACATCATCCAGCGCCAGCGACTCGAAAGGGCTTCCCGGCATGTATACATGAGTTAAATGTTCGACTATAATCGGCATATGGCATCAACCATCTCTTCCACTTTTAAGATGTTCAGGGGAACGTCCAGCCCCTCAGCCCTGAGCCTGTAAGCCAGCTCGGTTACCTGTGGCACATCAAGCCCTATCTCCTTTAAAACCTCAATCTGGGAAAATACCTCACGTGGCGTTCCTTGCAATACTATCCTGCCCTGTTCCATTACAATAACCCTGTCGGCATCTACTGCTTCTTCCATATAATGCGTTATATGAACAACCGTAATTCCTTCATGCTTGTTCAAATACTTCACTGTCTCCATAACTTCGCGTCGCCCCACAGGGTCCAGCATGGCAGTAGGCTCATCCAATACTATTATTTCAGGCTTCATGGCAAGAATACCGGCTATAGCAACCCTTTGTTTTTGGCCTCCAGAAAGATAATGGGGAGCCGCCTGTGCATACTCCTGCATGCCCACAGCCTTGAGAGCCTGGGTTACTCTCAACCGTATCTCTTCCGGGGGAAGACCCAGATTTTCTGGCCCAAAGGCCACGTCCTCCTCCACAACCGTAGCAACAAGCTGATTATCGGGATTTTGGAAGACCATGCCCGCTGTCTGCCGTATCTCCCACAGCTTACCCTCATCTCGGGTATCCATTCCCTTTATCCATACCACTCCGCTGGTGGGGCGTAAAAGCGCATTTATGTGTTTAGCCAGCGTGGATTTTCCTGAGCCGTTGTGGCCGATAATTACCACAAATTCCCCCTTTTGGATATCAAGTGTCACCCCATTTAGAGCCGCGATCTCCTCACCCTCAAAGCTTAAATACTCGAATTGTACATCCTGTAACTTAATGATAGGTTCCATTATCTCTCCCCTTAAAGTTTTGAGCTCAACGATAAAAATTATGGATTAAGTGTATACACTTAATCCACTGCCAAAATCAATCTACCAACTCTATAAGAACCTGCTCTGCGCCATCCCCTCTTCTGGGACCTAATTTTATAATCCTGGTATAACCGCCAGCACAGTTTTTCTCTTGATTTCTGGCTCTGTATTTAGGCCCGTATTCATTGAATAATTTTTCTATAAGAGGATGCCTTATTTGCCTTATACGCTGTTTGTACTCCTTCTTGGTCTCCTCACGGCTTTTCGGCTCACGCAAATCATAAAGGAAAGCCATCATCTTTCTTCTAGCATTCAACTTAGAAGGAGCATCATTGGTAACTTCTATAGTAACGGTCTGACCCTTTTCGTTATTGACCTCTTTCTGCACCTTTACCGTCTTATCATATTCTTCAACGGCAAGGTGAATGAGCTTTTCAGCGATGCGACGCACTTCTTTTGCCCTTGCCTCTGTGGTAACTATCCTTCCATGCCACAGCAGAGCCGAAACCTGATTGCGAAGCAGTGCACGCCTTTGATCGCTTGGCTTGCCCAGCTTTCTCTGTTTGGCCATGTTATCGCCTCCTTTTCACGCGTAATATCATAATATAGCACGTTGTGGTTATTCTTCCTTCTTTTTTAAGCTCAAGCCCAAAGCCTTTAGCTTTTGTTGCACTTCCTCAAGGGATTTTTTGCCCAGGTTCCTGACCTTCATCATGTCCTCTTCCGTCCTTTGTATAAGCTCGCCCACCGTATTGATTCCAGCGCGCTTCAAGCAATTATAGGAGCGAACAGAGAGGTCAAGCTCTTCTATAGTCATCTCAAGCACTTTTTCTTCCTTGTCCTCTTCTTTTTCTACCATGATTTCAACGTTGTTTACATGGTCAGTTAAATTGACAAACAGAGCTAAATGTTCGGTTAGTATCTTTGCAGCTAAACTGGTTGCTTCATCAGGCCTTATTGTACCATTTGTCCAAACCTCCAGCGTCAGCTTGTCGTAGTCAGTAACCTGTCCTACGCGGGTGTCCTCCACCGTAAAATTCACTTTTCTGATAGGAGTAAATATTGAGTCAATGGGAATAATGCCAATGGGCTGCCCTGGCTTCTTATTCTTCTCTGCCGACACATAGCCCCTTCCCTTCTCAACATTCATTTCCATATAGAGCTTTCCATCCTCATTCAAGGTAGCTATGTGCAGGTCAGGGTTTACAATCTCCACATCGGCATCGGTGATTATATCGCCCGCCTTAACTTCACAAGGCCCCTGGGCATTTATGGTCAAAACCCTCGGCTCGTTGGTTTCCATCTTTATACACAACTCTTTAAGATTGAGGATGATCTCAACCAGGTCCTCCTTCACGCCCGGTATTGTGGAAAACTCGTGGAGCACGCCGTCTACTTTGATAGAAGTAACAGCAGCCCCTGGCAACGAAGACAACAATACCCTTCTCAAGGAATTCCCCAAGGTAATGCCAAACCCTCTTTCCAGGGGTTCCACCACGAACTTGCCATAGCGATTGTCTTCGCTCATTTCCACAATCTCTATTCTCGGCTTCTCAATTTCAATCATTCAAATAAACCCTCCTCATCGCATTGTTGAACTACACCTATCCGAGGGCAAAATGCTCTTTAACCTGTGACGCATCATCACTTGGAGTACAGCTCGACGATCAGGTGCTCCTGAACAGGTATATCAATATCCTGGCGTGTAGGCAATGCAGTAACCGTTCCCTCTAGCTTATCAAAATCGACAGACAACCACGGAACTATATTCCCAGCTGGTCCTTGTTGGCGTAATGCCTTAAAATGCTCCATTTCATTAGCGCTCTTTTCGGCAACACCAATTACGTCTCCTACATTTACAAGATAGGAAGGAATATTTACCCTCTTACCGTTTACAGTAAAATGCCCATGGCGAACCAGCTGCCGTGCCTGTGCACGGGAACTTGCAAAGCCCATGCGGTAGACCACATTATCCAGCCTTCTCTCCAGTATCTGTAGGAGGTTTTCGCCGGTTACCCCTTTCATGCGTTCAGCCATCTCAAAATACCTTTCGAACTGCCTTTCAAGTATGCCGTATATCCTCTTGACCTTTTGCTTTTCACGCAGCCGAATCCCGTATTCCGAAAGCTTCTTTCTGTTTCTACCATGTTGGCCCGGCGGAAAAGGCCTTCTTTCAAAAGCGCATTTATCGGTATAGCAACGGCTTCCCTTCAAATATAGCTTCATACCCTCACGCCTGCAAAGCCGGCATGCAGGTCCTGTATATCTAGCCATTTACTTAACACCTCCAGACATTTGTTTTTATACCCTTCTGCGTTTGGGTGGCCTGCAACCATTGTGAGGTATAGGGGTGACATCCTTAATAAGGCTTACCTCTAGTCCAGCAGCCTGCAACGAACGAATGGCAGCTTCCCGTCCTGCTCCAGGGCCTTTTACGTGCACCTCCACCGTCTTCAGGCCATGTTCCATAGCAGCCTTGGCAGCCGACTCCGCTGCTAACTGCGCTGCATAAGGGGTACCTTTTTTCGTACCAGTAAAACCTACAGTACCAGCGCTTGCCCATGTAATGGTATTGCCCGCATTATCAGTTATAGTCACAATGGTATTATTAAAAGTCGACTGAATATGGGCTATCCCCCGCTCTATATTCTTTCTTTCACGTCTCTTTTTGGTTTTACGTGCTTGCCTTGCCATCTATCACACGCCTCCTTGCTGCTTCTTCTTTCTTGTACCAATACCCGGTCTCGGACCTTTTCTGGTACGCGCATTGGACCTCGTCCTTTGCCCGCGAACCGGCAAACCTCTCCTATGCCTTATCCCTCTATAGCAGCCAATTTCTATTAATCTCTTTATGTTAAGGGCAACTTCCCTGCGCAGGTCACCTTCGACCTTTACATTTTTGTCAATATAATCCCTTAACTTGGCTACTTCTTCTTCGGTTAAATCCTTTACCCTGGTATCGGGATTGACTCCTGTAGCCGCCAAGATTTCATTGGCTTTTGCCCTGCCAATGCCATAAATATATGTCAGAGCAATCTCCACCCTCTTCTCCCTGGGCAGATCAACACCGGCAATTCGTGCCATTGTCACACCTCCGTACTCTTAATTATTCCATTTTTTTCATATTTAAAACCTCAAAGGTCAACCTTGTCTCTGTTTGTGTTTGGGATTTTCACAAATCACCCTTACTTTGCCTTTTCTCTTTATGATCTTGCATTTTTCGCATATAGCTTTAACAGATGGTCGTACTTTCATCGCTGTATCCCTCCTTTTATTTAAGGCGCCAAGTAATTCGGCCACGAGTGAGGTCATATGGCGACAGCTCTACCGTTACCCTGTCACCGGGCAAAATGCGTATGAAATTCATGCGCAGTTTCCCGGACAGGTGGGCCAAAACCTTATGTCCGTTATCCAGCTCCACCTGAAACATTGCATTAGGCAACGCTTCCACCACAGTGCCCTCAACCTCAATTACATCTTCCCTGGCCAAACAGCTCACCCTCCTATCGCTCATATCCCAACGCTTCTAAGCTCTTTCTGAGCTCGGCATCAAATACCTTTTTACCGCTTAAAATTTTTTCTCTCACATTATACACCACATGCGGCTTGGCTTCCAGATGCTTTATCTTTTTTTTCTTAGGCTTGTCTATTGACCTTGTCTTGCCATTGGCAATCAAAACATAGTTATCGTCAATTTTTCCTACGATTACAAAATGCCTGCCTTTGTCACGCCCTGCTTTGGCCAATACCACTCTCCCTATATCCATATCATGCATTACATTCACCTGTCCCTATTGAGTTAATATTTCGGGGTCGCCATCGGTGATGGCGATGGTGTGCTCATAATGGGCCGACAGGCTGCCGTCCTGCGTCACCACGGTCCATCCATCGTCCAGTATGACGACCTGGTCCGTTCCCTCGTTGATCATGGGTTCGATAGCCAAAGTCATTCCTGGGCGTAGCCGCACACCTTTGCCTGGGGGCCCATAATTGGGTACTTGAGGGTCTTCATGCATATTCTGACCTATCCCATGCCCCACAAAGGCCTTCACCACAGAATAACCTTTCCCCTCTACATAAGTTTGAATGGCGTGGGATATGTCAGAGAGGCGGCATCCTGGCCGGGCATATTTCAATCCCTCATAAAATGCTTCTTCAACGGTTTTAATCAATTGTAGGGCACGAGGATGCACATCACCCACAGCATACGTCTTGGCAGCATCACCGTGATAGCCTTTGTACATCACCCCTATATCTACACTGACAATATCCCCATCCTGTAGCCGAACAGGACCAGGAATACCATGGATGACCTGATGGTTTATCGAGGTACATATACTGGCCGGAAACCCATGATAACCTTTAAACGAAGGAATTGCATTATGGCGATATATATACTCTTCCACCAACCTATTGAGCTCAGCTGTTGTCATCCCTACCTCAATACTCCTTGCAACCAGCTCATGAGCTCCCGCTACGATCTTCCCCGCTTCACGCATAATCTCAAGCTCTTTTTTAGACTTTATTATGATCATAAGGCAATCCCTACTTTAAGAAACCTCGGTAATGCCTCATGAGCATCTGGGCTTCCAGCTGTTTAACCGTCTCAAGTGCCACTCCTACCACGATGAGGATAGCAGTTCCACCAAAGTACATTCGCATATTAGCCGCCCTCGACGCAACAACGGGAATTACGGCGATCACTACTAAAAACAAAGACCCCACCAGAGTGATGCGATTGGATATCCGTGCAAGATATTCAGCAGTAGGCTTACCTGGCCTTATACCCTGTACAAAACCTCCATATTGCCTTAAATTGTTTGCAATTTCGACGGGGTTAAATGTAATTTGAGTGTAAAAGAAAGTAAAGAATATAATAAACAGAGAATATAAAACCCCATATAACATCGTCCCTTGATGAAAATAGCTTTCCACCCATCTGTTGAAACCACTATTTGGGAAAAACTGTGATATAATTTGGGGCAATGATAAGATCGAAACAGCAAATATTATGGGCAGAACCCCTGCCGAGTTAACTTTTAAAGGGATATGGGTGCTTTGGCCACCATATACCTTGCGTCCTACAACGCGCTTGGCATACTGTACTGGTATTCTCCTCTCTCCTGAATCCACGAATATTACCGCAGCAATTATCAATATAGAAAACACCGCGACTATCGGCAAGCTCCAGGGGCTCATAGTCTTGGCCACAAAAGTCAGCTGCCACAGCGAGGCCACCGCCACCGGCAACCTCGATATTATGCTGGTAAATATGAGAAGAGATATCCCATTACCTATCCCCTTATCAGTAATCTGCTCACCCAGCCACATCAAAAAAGCCGTGCCAGCAGTCAGGGTCAAAGACACAACTATATACCCCACAAAGCTCTTGTTTTGCAGAGCATCCCCTGCAAGGCCATAGGTAATACCTATAGCCTGTATAAAGGCCAAAATTACTGTGGCATAACGGGTATACTGGGCAATTTTCTTTTGCCCCTCCTGGCCTTCCTTGGCCAGCTGCTCAAGCCTGGGGATAGCGACTGTAAGCAGCTGCATTATGATGGAAGCATTGATATATGGGGTTATACCCATGGCAAATATGGTGAAGTTGGCAAATGCTCCACCAGAAATGATATCAAGTAACCCCAGCAGAGTATTCCCTTCCACCAACCTCCTTATAAAGCTGCTATCAATACCGGGGACCGGTATGAAGCTCCCCACCCTGTAAACTAAAAGCATGAGGAGAGTATAAATGATCTTTTTCCTTAAGTCGTCTATCCGCCAGGCGTTCTTGAAAGTTTCAAACACTTTAAATCACCTCTGCTTTACCTCCAACAGCTTCTATCTTCTGTTGGGCTGTTCTGCTAAACTTGTGGGCCTTGACTATCAAGCTCTTGGTCAGCTCACCGTCACCTAAAATCTTAACCCCGTCCTTAACCTTCTTTATCAAGCCTTTCTCTTTCAAAAGCTCAGGGGTAACAATCGTACCAGGCTCAAATATCTCCAGCGCCCCTACATTTACCTCGCTGTATTCCTTAGCAAATATGTTGGTAAACCCTCGCTTGGGGATACGCCTGGTCAATGGCATCTGACCACCTTCAAAACCTGGCCTTACTCCTCCACCGCTTCTGGCTTTCTGTCCCTTATGCCCCCGCCCAGCTGTCTTTCCATGTCCTGAACCGATGCCTCTGCCCTTTCTCTTTGGTTTTTTGTTGCTGCCCTCTGGAGCCCTTAATTCATGCAGTTTCACCTGATACACCTCCCCGCTACTCCTCTACCTCTTCAACTTCCACTAAATGCTTGACTTTTTCTATCATCCCACGAATAGTAGGGTTATCCTCATGGACCCTCTGACTCCTTATCTTCCTAAGTCCCAGGGCCCTAAGGGTTGCAATTTGGTCATCACGGCAGCCGATAGTACTGCGCACTTGAGTTACTTTCAGTTTAGCCATCGCTTACTACCCCCTTAACCTAATATCTCCTCGACCGACTTGCCGCGGAGCCTGGCAATTTCCTCCGGAGTTCTCAGCTTGGACAACCCTTCCATCACGGCATACGCCACATTGATGGGATTATTTGAGCCTATCGATTTTGTCAAAACATCTCGAATGCCCGCCAGTTCCAACACAGCACGAGCTGGACCACCGGCTATAACTCCCGTACCTTCACGAGCCGGAATCATGATTACTTTTGATGCACCAAATTCACCTATTACCTCGTGGGGAATGGTGGTATTCATTATAGGAACTCTAATCATGTTTTTCTTGGCCTTTTCCACACCCTTTCTAATAGCATCAGGAATTTCAGCTGCTTTTCCCAGGCCTATTCCCACATGCCCCTTCTCATCCCCCACAACCACAAGGGTGCTAAACCTAAAGTTTTTCCCACCTTTTACAACCTTGGACACACGATTGATGCTCACAACTCTCTCTTTAAGTTCCATCTTACTAGCATCTATCCGCTGCATGCATTACCCTCCTTTAAAACTCCAGTCCGGCTTCTCGCGCACCAGCCGCCACTTCTTGTACTCTTCCATGATATTTATAGCCTCCGCGGTCAAACACCACTTTTTTGATCCCTTTCTCCAGGGCTCGTTTGGCCACCAATTCACCAACCATTCTAGCAGCCTCTTTTTTGGTTTTACCGGCAATCTTATCTCTTAACTCTGGATCAAGGGTGGAGGCTGATACCAGGGTATGCCCAATTTCGTCGTTGATTATTTGCGCATAGGTGTGTTTTAGGCTTCTAAAAACATTCAGGCGTGGTCTTTCTGCGGTACCCTTGATTTTTTTTCGAATACGCATGTGCCGAACTTTTCGAGCTTCATTCCTGTCTACTTTTTTAATCACGCCATCTCACTCCTTCCCCTATTATTTACCAGCCTTACCCTGCTTTTGTATTACTCTCTCATTTTCGTATCTTATGCCTTTACCCTTATAGGGTTCAGGCGGCTTTATACTCCTAATTCTCGCTGCCACTTCCCCTACTTTTTGCTTATCAATACCCTTAACTATGATTTTATTAGGAGCAGGCACTTCAAATTCAATGCCCGGCTCTTCATTTATCTCAACCGGATGGGAGTATCCAACCGACAGCACCAGCTTTTTGCCCTGCTTTTGTGCCCTATAACCTACCCCCACAATATCAAGGCCTTTTTGGTAACCTTTGGTCACACCTTCAATCATGTTTTGAATCAGCGTACGGCTCAAGCCATGCAGGGCCTTGTGAAATTTCTCATCAGTTGGACGTTCCACCCTTACCATGTTCCCTTCGACAATTACCTTCATATCTTTGTGAATCCGCTGAGTCAATGCTCCCTTAGGTCCTTTTACAGTGACGTTGTTATCCGAATCTACGCTTACTGTAACTCCTGAGGGAATGACCACAGGCCGCTTGCCTACTCTTGACATTTCAAAACACCTCCGTTCCGTTAAAGTTACAGCGGCTTACCAGATATAACAGAGCACTTCTCCTCCTAATCCTTCCTTGCGTGCCTGTTTATCGGTCATAATTCCTTTTGATGTCGAAATAATGGCAATACCCAATCCGCCCAAAACCTTGGGAATCTGATGCTTCTTTACATACACCCTCATGCCTGGTTTACTTATCCTCTTAAGACCAGTAATAACCCTCTGTTTGTTTGGACCGTATTTTAAAGTAATCTTAAGGATTCCCTGCTTGCCATCATCGATCTCGGTGAAATCCTTTATATATCCCTCTTCCAGCAGTATTCGAGCTATTGCCCTCTTAACGTTTGAAGCTGGTACTTCTACCGTCTCATGCTTGACGATCAAAGCATTTCGAATCCGCGTGAGCATATCCGCGATTGGATCAGTCACCATATTTCCCTACCTCCTTTCAGTCTCTCCTGCTTACCAGCTTGCCTTCTTTACCCCTGGTATTTGTCCTTTATGAGCTAATATCCTGAAACACAGGCGGCATACCCCGAACTTCCTCAAATAAGCACGGGGCCGGCCGCATAGACGGCAGCGGTTATAAGCCCTTGTGGAGTATTTGGGTTTCCTCTGCTGCTTTACGATCAATGCTTTTCTGGCCACTCACTTTCCCTCCTTAATCACTGTTTTGCAAATGGCATACCTAACAACGACAAAAGCTCTTTTGCCTCTTCGTCGGTCTTGGCGGTGGTAACTATGATGACATCCATTCCCCTTATTTTCTCAACCTTATCATAGTTGATTTCAGGGAATATGAGCTGTTCCTTAATTCCCAGAGCATAGTTCCCACGGCCATCAAAGGACTTAGGCGAAACCCCTCTAAAGTCCCTCACACGTGGAAGCGCTATATTAAACAACCGATCAAGAAACTCGTACATGCGGTCACCGCGCAGAGTGACCTTTGCCCCTATCTTCATCCCTGCCCTCACTTTAAAAGCTGCCACCGACTTTTTAGCCACTGTAGCAACAGGCCTTTGACCTGTTATTGCCGCCAATTCTTCCATAGCACTTTCCAAGAATTTGGGGTTTTCTTTAGCGTCGCCTACTCCCATGTTAATTACAACCTTTTCAAGTCGGGGTACTTCCATCACGTTTTTATACCCGAATTTTTCCATCATGGCTGGAACAACGGTTTTCTTGTACAGCTCTTTCAATCGTGGCTCCACACCACTTCCCTCCCTTCAAAAGACCTAGTCATTGAAAGTCTCCCCACACTTCTTACAAACCCGAACCTTTGTGCCATCTTCCAATATCTTGTGCCCAACTCTTGTTCTTTGATTGCATTTGGTACACACCAGCATGACCTTGCTGGCATATATGGGCGCTTCAGTGCGAACTATACCTCCAGGTTGATTTACCCCTCGAGGTTTTCGATGGCGTACTACTATATTTACCTTTTCTACAATCACCTTGCCCTCTTTAGGAAGGGCCGCGATTACCTTTCCACGCACGTTTTTGTATTTCCCTGATATCACCTCTACCAGGTCTCCCGTTCGCACATGGAGCTTATTTCTACCTGCCAACTTGAATACACCTCCTTCACAGCACCTCAGGAGCTAATGATACTATCCTCATAAAATCCTTATCTCTCAGTTCCCTTGCAACAGGTCCGAAGATTCGAGTCCCTACAGGTTGCTTTGCTTCATTAATAATTACAGCAGCGTTATCATCAAACTTGATATACGAACCATCGGGCCTTCTTATTCCCTTCTTGGTGCGCACTATAACCGCTTTTACCACATCGCCCTTTTTAACAACACCGCCAGGTGTAGCGCTCTTTACCGAAGCAACTATAATATCACCTATATTGCCATATTTTCTATTAGAACCACCCAACACCCTAATACACATGATCTCCTTTGCACCGGTGTTATCAGCCACCTTAAGGCGTGTCTGTTGCTGCACCATTTTGGTCCCCTCCTTCTTCGAGCGGCAATTGCTCTGGCATCTGAGATCTTTCAAGAATCTCAACTACCCTCCACCGCTTTTCCTTGCTTAGCGGTCGAGTCTCCATGATCATTACTTTATCCCCTACCCGGCATTCGTTGTTTTCATCATGAGCCTTAAACTTCTTGGTACGCTTTATCACTTTACCGTATAGCTCATGCCTTACCTTTCTTTCGACAGCCACTACAACCGTCTTATCCATCTTATCGCTTACCACTACGCCTATACGGACCTTTCTCTTACCTCGAGTTTGTTGCGCCATATAGCCCCTCCTTTCTCAATTTTATATCACATCTGAGCCGCCTTTAACTCTCTTTCGCGAAGGATTGTTTTAATACGAGCTATATCCCTTTTCACTTCGCGTATTCTCATGGGATTTTCCAACTGTCCGGTGGCTAGCTGAAAGCGTAAGTTAAACAGCTCGCTTTTTAGCTCATTCAGCTTTTGGTTGAGTTCCTCGTTGGTCATCTCTCTCCACTTGCTGGCCTTCATAATGCCTCACCACCCAACTCTTCTCTTTTAACGAACTTACACTTGATAGGAAGCTTATGACTTGCTAAACGCAAGGCTTCTCGCGCAACATCTTCAGGTATTCCAGCAATTTCAAACATGACGCGTCCCGGCTTGACTACAGCTACCCAGTATTCAGGCGACCCTTTTCCGCTACCCATTCGGGTCTCAGCGGGTTTTTTAGTAACCGGCTTGTGTGGGAAAATTTTGATCCATACTTTGCCGCCCCTTCTGACATACCGGGTAAGAGCAATACGCGCAGCTTCAATCTGATTGCTGGTAATCCAACCAGGTTCTAAAGCCTGCAAACCGTATTCACCGTAAGTGACGGTATTGCCCTTAGTAGCTTTCCCCTTCATCCTTCCGCGCTGCTGCTTACGATATTTTACTCTTTTAGGCATTAACATCGGTATTTCCCCCTTCTGCTTTTGGTAAGTCCCTGTTCTTGGCTTTTGGGAGGACGTCCCCTTTGTAGATCCACACTTTTACGCCAATGCGTCCATATGTGGTATGGGCCTCTGCGAACCCATAATCTATATCAGCCCTCAATGTCTGAAGCGGAATGGTGCCCTCGTGATATCCTTCACTTCTTGCAATCTCTGCACCGCCCAAACGGCCAGACACCATGGTCTTTATACCTTTCGCACCCGCTTTCATGGCTCTGGCAATGGCCTGCTTCATGGCACGCCTGTAAGAAATCCTCTTTTCAATTTGAGCAGCAATATTTTCTGCCACCAATTGAGCGTCAAGCTCTGGCACCTTTATCTCAATTATGTTTATCATGACGCTCTTCTTTGTAAACTTCTCCAATTCATTTTTCAGGGCTTCAATGCCAGCTCCACCTTTCCCTATGACAATCCCCGGCTTGGCGGTATGGATATTGATCCTGACCTTGTTGGCGGCTCTTTCGATCTGAATCCTGGAGATGCCCGCTGCATAAAGTTTATTTTTTATAAGCTCCCTTATCTTGACATCCTCTATAAGAGTATCAGCAAAATATTTTTTAGGGACAATCCACTTGGCGTCCCAATCCTTTATGATGCCAACCCTCAATCCATGGGGGTGTACTTTCTGACCCACGAAATTATCCCTCCCTACTTCTTGATCTCATCTAACACCACGGTAATATGGCTGGTCCTTTTACGGATCATATAAGCCATGCCCCTAGCGCGCGGCCTAATTCTCTTTAAAGTGGGCCCCTGATCTGCATATATCTCAGCAATGTACAGATTGTCTTGGCTCATATTCATATTGTTTTCGGCATTAGCAATAGCTGACTTGAGTACTTTCATCACAGGCACTGTAGCAGCTCGTGGCGTATTTGCCAGTATAGCCAAAGCCTCGTTTACCGTCTTTCCCCTAATCAAATCTATTACCGCTCTCACCTTTCTGGGGGACATCCTGATGTATCTAGCAATAGCTCTGGGACGCCTATCCTTCTCTTGTTCTCGAGCTTTTGCCTTTTCTCTGATCCTGGTAGCCATGCATACGCCTCCTTTCGTTATTTTTTCAGCGACGTGGATTTCTCGGTATGGTCACCGTGTCCTCTGAACGTCCTGGTAGGAGCAAACTCGCCCAACTTATGCCCCACCATCTCTTCTGTAATGTATACAGGAACGTGCTTGCGCCCGTCATGCACAGCTATAGTATGACCTACCATTTCAGGTATAATTGTAGAATCCCTCGACCAAGTCTTTATAACTGACTTTTTGCCTGATTCATTCATAGCCCTAATTTTCTTAATCAGGCTCTCACATACGTAAGGACCTTTTTTTCTTGAACGACTCATACACTCGCCTCCCTTCATCCCACCAAGCTGCGTTTAAAACTAACGCCTACGCTTGATAATATACTTATCGGATTCCTTATTCTTTTTCCTTGTCTTGTAACCCAGAGTAGGTTTACCCCATGGTGTAACAGGTGCCGGTCGCCCAATAGGAGCTTTGCCTTCTCCACCGCCATGAGGATGGTCCACAGGGTTCATAGCAGAACCGCGTACCGTCGGGCGTATGCCCATATGGCGTTTGCGGCCCGCCTTACCGATAGACACGTTCTCATGGTCCAGGTTCCCAACTTGTCCTATGGTAGCCCTGCAATCTAGGTGTATCATCCTTATCTCACCAGAGGGCAACCTCACATGGGCGTAATCTCCTTCCTTCGCCATAAGCTGGGCAGCTCCACCAGCGGCCCTTACCAATTGCCCCCCTCGGCCTGGATACAGCTCTATGTTGTGGATGATGGTTCCTACTGGAATATTCCTCAAGGGTAATGCATTCCCCACCTTAATGTCTACGTTTTCACCAGACATCACGATATCTCCAACTTTTAAGCCCAAAGGAGCTATGATGTACCTCTTTTCCCCATCCTTGTAATGAAGCAGGGCTATGTTGGCGGTCCTGTTGGGATCGTATTCAATAGCCGCTACTTTAGCGGGGATGTTATCCTTGTCCCTCTTAAAATCGATTATTCGATATTTTCTCTTTACTCCACCGCCCCTGTGCCTGACGGTTATATGACCCTCATTATTCCTTCCAGAATGCTTTTTTAAAGGCACCACCAGAGATTTCTCGGGCTCTTCCTTGGTGATCTCTTCAAAGGTCAAAACGCTCATGTTGCGCCTGCCAGGGGAGGTTGGTTTATATACTTTTATACCCATGATTCCTTATCCCTCCTTACTGCGCCATTCCTTCAAAGAACGGGATTTCTTTGCTGTCGGGGGTAAGCTTGACGATGGCTTTTTTATACGCAGGAGTTCTCCCCACATGCACACCCATCCTCTTGAGCTTACCCTTGTACCTCATGGTATTCACCTTTTCGACCTTAACGCCAAATATCTGCTCTACCGCCTTTTTAATCTCTATCTTATTGGCATTTATGTCTACTATAAACGTGTATTTCTTATTCTGCATTTCCCTGTAACTCTTTTCAGTTAAAACCGGCCTTATGATTATATCATAGGGATTCTTCATTAGGCGTACACCTCCTCTATGCGGCGCACGGCATCCTGTGTAGCTATGAAAGTATCATAGTTCAGGATATCCAGCACATTGAGCGTATTTATATAGGCAAGCTTAACGCCTGGGATGTTCCGTATGGCTCGCTGCACAACCTCATCTTTCTCAGGCAAAACCACTAATGCTTTTCGATTAACTTTGAGATTTTTGAGCACCCTTGCCATCTCCTTGGTCTTGGGCTGTGACAACTTGAGCGCATCAAGCACGATGATCTCATTATTTGCGACCTTGGACGACAGTGCACTCTTCATTGCCAGCCTGCGAATCTTCTTTGGTACCGTATAGGAATAATCCCTTGGCTTCGGAGCAAAGACTACACCACCTTTGATCCATATAGGTGAACGGATGCTACCGTGCCGTGCCCGCCCAGTACCTTTTTGCCTCCAGGGTTTCCTTCCGCCTCCACGCACTTCCCCACGGGTCAAAGCAGACTGTGTACCCTGTCGTTTATTGGCCAATTGCATCTTTACCACTTGATATATAGCAGCTTCATTGACCTCTACGCCAAATACCCCATCATTCAAGTAAATCTCGCCTACAGGGGTGCCTTCCATGTTATACAAAGCTACGTTGGGCATAACTTCTCCTCCCTTCTAAAAGCTCTTACCCCTATTTTTTTGCTGCTTGTTTTACCGTCTCCTTGATAATCAGCAATGCCCCCTTGGGCCCCGGTACCGCTCCTTTTATCAGCATGAGATTCCTTTCGGGATCTACTTTAACAACCTCGAGGTTCTGAATAGTCACCCTCTCTACTCCCATTCTACCGGGAAGCTTTTTGGTCTTTAATACACGGCCTGGAAACGTATTAGAACCCATGGACCCAGGACCTCTATGATATTTAGAACCATGGCTCTCAGGTCCTCTACTGTGATTCCATCTCTTAATATTGCCGGTGAAACCTTTACCCTTGGTATAACCTGTTACGTCTACCCTATCACCCTTTGAAAAAATATCAACTTTTATCTCGCTTCCTACTTTATAATCCTCGATATTTGAAACTTTCAATTCCCTTAAATACCTTTTGTACGGTACCTTTGCCTTATCAAAATGGCCTTTTAACGGTTTATTTAAAAGCCTTTGAGGAATATCCTCAAAGCCCACTTGAATAGCGTTGTACCCATCGTTTTCAGGAGTCTTTACCTGAGTAACAACGCAAGGGCCTGCCTCAACCACTGTCACCGGTATTAGCAAGCCGTCCTCGGTAAAAACCTGGGTCATCCCCAACTTTTTACCCAGAATTGCTTTAGTCATTTGTCTCAACCTCCATTCCCTAGTAGTAGGCCTTTACCGCTTACAGCTTAATCTCGATATCCACTCCAGCAGGAAGGTCCAGCTTCATCAAAGAATCCACCGTCTTGGGAGTAGGATTTAATATATCGATTAATCGCTTGTGTGTCCTCATCTCGAACTGCTCACGTGAATCTTTATATTTATGCGGGGCACGGAGTATGGTTATTATACTCTTTTCAACAGGCAAAGGAATAGGGCCTGACACTTTTGCCCCTGTCCTCTTGGCAGTCTCTACTATCTTCTGGGCCGATTGATCTATTAAAACATGATCATAGGCCTTCAATTTAATTCTGATTTTCTGAGTCGCCATGTTCTCCCTCCTTTAAATACCACACAGGTTTTACCCGGCCACCTGTGAATTAAATATTATAAACCTGCTTCATCCACCTGGCGACCTGAAACGGCCGCCACCACACGGTGTCCACAGGCATTCGCCCTTTTAGCCAGGAACCCTTCATCATTCGATGATTTTGGTTACGGCACCAGCGCCTACCGTCCTGCCACCTTCCCTTATAGCAAACCTCAACCCTTCCTCTATCGCTATGGGCGT